>USHZ01000005.1 GCA_900554595.1 uncultured Collinsella sp.
ACCCGCGCAACGCCGCCGCCGGCAGCCTGCGCCAAAAGGACCCCAAGGTCACGGCGCGCCGCGATCTTGCCACCTTTATCTACGCCATCGCCGATACCGACCCGCTGCACGTCCACAGCCAGCGCGAGTTTCTGGACTGGCTGCGTAGCGCCGGCTTTAGCGTCAACCCTAACGTGGCTCGTTGCGCCACGCCGGCCGAGGTCCACGAGTTCTGCGCCCAGGCCCTCGAGCATCGCGGTGACCTGGACTACGACATCGATGGCGTGGTCGTAAAGGTCGACGGCTTCCAGCAGCAGCTCGACCTGGGCTTTACCGCCCGCGCGCCGCGCTGGGCCATTGCCTTTAAGTTCCCGCCCGAGGAAAAGCAGACCGTCCTGCGCGAAATTCGCATCCAGGTGGGCCGCACCGGTGTGCTCACGCCGGTCGCCGAGTTCGACCCGGTGACGGTTGCCGGCTCCACCATCGCGCGCGCCACGCTGCACAACATCGATGAGATCCGTCGCAAAAACGTGCGCGAGGGCGACACTATCATCGTGCACAAGGCGGGCGACGTGATCCCCGAGGTCGTGGGCCCCGTGCTCGACAAGCGCCCGGCCGACAGCGTTGACTGGCACATGCCCGAGGTCTGCCCCGTGTGCGGCAGCCCCGTGGTCCACGAGGATGGCGAGGTCGCTTACCGTTGCGTCTCCATCGATTGCCCCGCGCAGCTCAAGGAGCGCTTGCTCCACTGGGTGAGCCGCGGCTGCATGGACGTCGATGGCCTGGGCGACGAGCTTGTCGACAAGATGATCGCCGCCGGGCTGATTCACGACGTCGCAGACTTCTACCAGCTCACGGTCGACGATATCGCCGGCCTGGACACGGGGCGCACCTATGCCAGCTCCAACAGCAAAAAGGGCGTCAAGAAGGGTGACCCCATTCCGGTAGGCCTCAAGACGGCCGAGAAAATCATCGCCGAGCTCAACAAGTCCAAGAGCCAGCCGCTCGGTCGCGTGCTGTTTGCCCTGGGCATCCGCCACGTGGGCAAGAGCGTGGGCGAGGTCATCGCCGAGCGATTCCTGTCGATTGACAAGCTCGTCTTGGCGAGTGAAGAGGACATCGCCGAGTGCGAGGGCATCGGTCCCAAGATTGCGGCGAGCGTCAAGCAGTTCCTGGCCGTGCCCGAGAACCTTGCCGTGCTGGAGCGTCTGCGTCAGGCGAGCCTGTCGCTCGAGGTCGACTTGGGCGCCGCGCACGCGCAAGCCGCAGCCGACGCTGGCGTGGCAGGCGAGCTCGCCGACGCACAGCCACTCGCGGGTCTGACCTTCGTGCTCACTGGCACGCTCGTCAACCGCACCCGCGAAGAGGCGGGCGCGGCACTCAAGGTGCTCGGCGCCAAGGTTTCGGGCAGCGTGTCAAAGAAGACGAGCTATCTGGTCGCCGGCCCCAAAGCGGGCTCCAAGCTCACCAAGGCCGAGCAGCTGGGTGTGCCCGTGCTGGACGAGGATGCACTCGAGCAGATCCTGGCGACTGGTGAGGTGCCCCAGGCTTAGGGCATCGATACCAAATTGAAGAACCGCCCGGAAAGCATGATGCCTTCCGGGCGGTTCTTACTTTGCTGGGGAAACGGGCACCGTGATCTGCGTCACGTAGGTCGCCGGATCATCGCTGATGATGTCATCGATCAAGGCGATCTCGCGTCGTCCCGCTACGCCACCAGCTTGTCAAAAGCCCCACGCCGGTTGAGCACGGTAAATGCGACCACACAGATGATTGCCGACAAAATCGAACCGCACGGCGAGGCGATACCCATGGGGAACAGCGTATCGGAATAGGCGTTCGACAGCAGCCACGCGCCCGGCACGCGAATGAGCACCACGGCCAGCACGTTGTGCGCAAAGCCGATGTAGCTCTTGCCATACGCAGCGAAAAAGCCGCTAAAGCAAATGTGGATGCCGGCAAAGATTGCATCGAAAATATAACTGTGCATATAGCCGGTACCGGCCGCGACCACCGCGGGGTCCTTGGCAAAAAAGCCGATAAACGCCGGCGCCACCAGCCACATCAGCACCGTGATCAGGCAGCCGTACACCACCGAGATCGTCATGGCGTCCTTGAGTACCTGACGCGCGCGGTCGCCCTTGCCCGCGCCGGCGTTTTGCGCCGTGAGTGCGCTGACGGTGGCACCCATGGAACTCGGCACAATGAACAAAAAGCTGATCATCTTTTCGACCAGGCCCACGGCGGCGGCGTCAACGAGCCCTCGGTGGTTGGCGATGACGGTGATAAACATAAACGCCACCTGGATGCAGCCGTCCTGCACGGCCACGGGCACGCCGATCTTAAGGATGCTACTGAGCACCTCGGGCTGGGGGCGCAGGTCGCTGCGCTTGAGGTGAATGTGCGTACGGCGGCTCTTGAGCCACACGAGCGCGAGGGCCACGCTCGCTGTCTGCGCGATGACTGTGCCGAGTGCGGCTCCCACGGGGCCAAGCCCCATGTGACCGATAAACAGAAAGTCGAGCGCGATGTTGATGATGCACGCCACGCCGATCACGTACATGGGCGAGCGTGAATCGCCCAGGCCGCGAAAGATGGCAGAGAGGATGTTGTACGCGGCGATAAACGGAATGCCGACAAAGCAGATGCGCAGGTAGGCGGCGGTGCCTTCGACCGCCTCGGCCGGCGTGCCAATGAGCGCCACGATCTGCGGGCACAGTGCGAGCAGGACAGCGGCCAGCACCACCGAGACACCCATAAACAGCGTGATGGTATTGCCGATGGCGGTCTCGGCGCGGTCAAACCGGCGCGAGCCCACGGCGTGGCCGACGATGACCGTCGTTCCCATGGCCAGGCCCACGAGCGTCACGGTAATGATATAGAGCGTCTGCGCGCCATTGCCCACGGCGGTGATGCCGGCGGCGCCGCTGAACTGCCCCATCATGTACAGGTCGGCCATGCCGTAGAGCATCTGCAAAAAGTACGAGAGCATATAGGGCAGGGCAAAGACCGCGATGGTCTTGAGGACATTGCCGCGTGTGAGGTCGTGTTCCATGGGGCGGGGCTTTCTGGCTTGGTTCGTTTTGCTACCAGTGTAGTGAAAACCCTACAACGATTGTAGAGTCAAGGTTTGTGTTGGCGGCAGGGCGAAAAAAGTCACGCCCGCGTTTATTTCCAATTGAATACAGGGGTGTGCCCTGCGAGCATGAAGTCTACGCCAACCTTACAGAAATCGATTTCGGAGCACTTGACACCGCTGCACGGCGCGCCATAATACGTGGGTTTGCGAACAACGTTTGATGGGGGATGAACCTGCGTGCGCAATCTCAAGATTCTGTTTTCCTATCTGGGGGCATACCGCCGCGATGCCATGCTCGGCGTGCTCTTTGTGACGGCCGAGACGGCGCTCGAGCTGTTTATCCCGGTCATCATGGCAAATATCATCGACGTGGGCGTGCCCGCGGGCGACATCAACTACATGCTGTTGCAGGGCACGTATATGTTGGTATGCGCCGCATGTTCGCTGGTACTTGGCTTGGGCTATGCACGCACGTCTGCTCGCGTCGCCTCGGGGCTGGGCGCTAACTTGCGCGAGGCTGAGTATCGCAAGATCCAGACGCTCGCCTTTGGCAACCTGGACAACTACGACGCCAGCTCACTTGTCACCCGCATGACCACCGACATCACCGTGATTCAAAACGCCGTAGGCAACGGCTTCCGCCCCATGGTGCGCGGGCCGGTAAATCTGGTCATGGGCCTCGTCTACGCTTTTGCGCTCTCGCGCGAGCTCGCGGCGGTCTTTGCCGTCATTCTGCCGATGCTCGCCATCGTGCTCGGTATCATTACCGTGCGCGTGAGCCCGCTCTACCGCCAACTCCAGACCTCGATGGACCACCTCAACGGCGTGGTGCAAGAGGACCTTACCGCAGTGCGCGCCGTGAAGGCTTACGTGCGCGCCGAGCACGAGTGCGACAAGTTCGACACCGTCAATACCGAGCTCGCCGGCACGGCGACCAAGACCTTCGGCACCGCCGTGCTCAACCTGCCGGTGTTCCAGCTCTCGATGTATGTTGCCGCGCTCTCGATCCTGTGGATTGGCGGCCGCATGATCATCGAAGGTCGCTTGGGCGTGGGCTCGCTCACGGGCTTTATGAGCTATGTGCTGCTGATCATGAACTCGCTCATGATGATCTCCAACGTGTTTTTGCTGCTCACGCGTGCTCTTACGAGTGTGGGCCGTATCGCAGAGGTGCTCGATGAGGAGCCCTTTATCGCCAACCCTGCGGGAGATCTCGCGACTGCGGCGCCAGCGGACGGCAGTATCGAGTTTCGCGACGTTTCCTTTAAATACCGCGCGGATGCAGCCGAGGATGTGCTCGAGCATATCGACCTTCACATCGAGAGCGGCTCGACGGTGGGCATCCTCGGCGGCACGGGCTCGGGCAAGAGCTCGCTTGTGCAGCTGATTGCGCGCCTGTACGACGCCACCGAGGGCGTCGTGCTTGTGGGCGGACACGATGTGCGCGACTACAACCTGGCCGCCTTGCGTGACGCGGTGGGAATTGTGCTGCAAAAGAATGTGTTGTTCACGGGCACCGTGCGCGAGAACCTGCAGTGGGGCAATCCGCAGGCGTCGGACGATGAGCTCCTCGCGGCTTGCCGCGCGGCGTGCGTGGACGAGTTTCTGGATCGCATCGGCGGGCTGGACGGCGAGTTGGGCCAAGGCGGCGCCGGTGTTTCAGGTGGCCAGAAGCAACGCCTGTGCATCGCGCGCACGCTGCTCAAGCATCCGCGCGTGTTCATTTTTGATGACTCCACCAGCGCGGTCGATATGGCGACCGACGCTAAGATTCGCGAGCACATCGCTCGGATTCCCGATACGACCGTGCTCATCATCGCCCAGCGCATCGCGAGCGTCATGGACGCCGATCGCATTGTGGTGTTGGACGACGGTCGTGTCCACGGCGTGGGCACACACGAGGAACTGCTGGCGGGCGACAACATCTACCAGGAGATTTACGCCTCGCAGATGGAGTTTGCGGGGAACGCTGACGCCGGCGACGGCAGCGACGATGACCGCGCGAATGATCCGTTTTCCTTCGCCCCCAGCGGATTACCCTTGGAAGGGGGTGAGCGCCGTGCCTAAGACCGCAGCCCAAGCACGCCCTGCCGACCTCAAGCGCACTGTGCGCCGCTTGCTCTCCTACATGGGGCATGCCAAGTTCTCGTTGCTCGCGGTGGGCGTGCTCGCCTCCGTTGCCGCCATCGCGAGCCTCGCCGGCACCTACATGGTGCGCCCTATCGTCAACGGTTTGGCAACGGGCGGCGAGGAACTGCTCGCCAGGCAGGTCATCTTTACCGCTGCCATCTACGCCGCGGGCGTGCTCTCGGCTCTGGGCTACTCGCAGATTATGGTGCGCGCGGCCCAACGCGTGGTGTCCGATATTCGTCGCGACCTGTTCGCGCACATCCAGACGCTGCCGCTGAGTTACTTCGACAGCACGCGCTCGGGCGACATCATGAGCTTCTTTACCAACGACGTCGACACCGTCTCCGAGGCGCTCAACAACAGCTTTGCCAACGTGATTCAGGCCGCCATTCAGGTTGTGGGCACCACGGCCATGCTCATCATCCTTAACTGGCAGCTCACGATTATCACGCTCGTGTGCGATGCGGCCATTGTGCTGTATGCGCGCTACTCGGGCGCGCGCTCTAAGCGCTTCTTTGCCGCCCAGCAGGCATCGCTTGGCGACCTGGACGGATATATCGAAGAGATGGTCTCGGGCCAAAAGGTCATCAAGGTCTTTAACCGCGAGGCGGCGAATGTCGCCGGCTTCACCTGCCGCAACGACGAGCTTCGCCGCACCGGTGGCGCCGCGCAGGCCTATGCCAACTCCATGGTGCCTATGACCGTCGTGATTGGCTACGTCAACTATGCCATCGTCGCCGTGGCGGGTGGCATGCTCTGCATCAAAGGGCTCGCCGACGTAGGTGCGCTCGCGAGCTATCTGGTCTTTGTACGCCAGGCGGCCATGCCCATCAACCAGTTTACGCAGCTGGGCAACTTCTTGCTCAATGCGTTGGCCGGTGCCGAGCGCTTGTTTGCGGCTATGGACCTTAAGCCTGAGGTGGACGAGGGCTGCGTGGAGCTGGTGCAGACGGGCGACGCCGCGTGGGCGTGGAAGATTCCCGAGGGCCAGGGCGTGGGCGCGTACGGGCACTTGCATGACGTGGTAGGAGTTAATGAGTCGGGCCGTGCGGTGGCTGCCGACGGCACCGAGCTCACGTGCGGCTTGGTCCCGCTTGCCGGTGACGTGCGCTTCCATGCCGTGGACTTTTCCTACGTGCCGGGCACCCGTGTGCTCACGGACCTCAACCTGTTTGCCAAGCCGGGGCAAAAGATCGCGTTTGTGGGCTCGACGGGCGCCGGTAAGACGACCATCACCAACCTCATCAACCGTTTCTACGAGGTCGATGACGGCGAGATCACGTACGACGGCATCGACGTCAAGCACATTGCCAAAGCCAGCCTGCGCGGGTCTCTCGGCATTGTGCTGCAGGACACGCACCTGTTTAGCGGCACCATTGCGCAGAACATCCGCTTTGGCAAGCTCGACGCGACCGACGAGGAAGTGCGTGCCGCTGCCGAGGCAGCCTGCGCGGATTCGTTTATCCGCCGCCTGCCTAGAGGGTACGATACGCCGGTCACGGCCGACGGCGCCAACCTGTCGCAGGGCCAGCGCCAGCTGCTCGCCATCGCGCGCGTTGCCGTGGCCGATCCGCCGGTTCTCATCTTGGACGAGGCCACTTCGAGCATCGACACGCGCACCGAAAAGCTCATCGAGCGCGGTATGGACCGCATCATGCGCGGACGCACCACGTTTATGATCGCGCACCGCCTGTCCACCGTCCGCGACGCCGACGCCATCATGGTCCTCGAACACGGCCGCATCATCGAGCGCGGCACGCACGAAGAGCTGCTCGCCCAGCACGGCGAATACTGGCAGCTGGCGCATGGCTTAAAAGAGTTGGATTAACCCGTTCGAGCACGATGCTTCGACCCCTCCGTGCCCCTTACCTCGCCTCAAACCATCACAACATTCGACGTTTTTTGCCAAAAACGGGAAAAGCATCGAATGTTGTGATGGTTTGTGTGTCGAGGATGGGCTTGGAAAGTCCGTTTTGCTCGAAGCGACCTGTCCTGTCGTACGGGTGTCGGCATGATTCTCCCGTGGGGTATTATGTTTTCCGAAGAATAAAACGCCGCGTGAGGGGAGGGCTGCGTGGACGGGCACGTGCAACATGACGGCTTTGGCCGCGATATCAACTACCTGCGCATTGCCGTTACCGACAAGTGCAATTTCCGTTGCATTTACTGCATGCCGGCCGATGGCGTGGCGCCCCGTGCACACGACGAGCTGCTCAGTGCCGAGGAAATTGCCCGCTTTGTGCGCTTGGTGGCGGGGGAGGGCATTCGCCGCGTGCGCCTGACGGGCGGCGAGCCGCTGGTCAGCCGCCGCATCATCCCGCTCATTCGTGACATTCGCGCGATTCCGCAGATCGAGGACATCTCGCTCACCACCAATGGCGCCCTGCTGCCCAAGCTGGCGCCGCAGCTTAAAGACGCGGGGCTTAACCGCGTCAACATCTCGCTCGACACACTCGACCCTACGCTCTTTGGAAAGATCACGCGCTTGGGCCGGCTCGAGCAGACCAAGGCCGGCATCGACGCGGCGCTGGCTTGGGGCTTTGAGCCCGTTAAGGTCAACTGTGTTGTGGTGCGCCGACTCAACCAAGATGTGGCGGCCCTCGCACGGCTGACCGTCGACCGCCCCATCCACCTGCGCTTTATCGAATACATGCCCATTGGCGACGAGCGCATGAGCTCGCATTGCGCTGTGGACCCGCATGCGCCCGCGCTCAATCCCGAGCTGTGGAACGCGAGCGACACCGTGCCGAGTGACGAGCTGCGGGCGCGCATCAATGCCGGGGCCGCGGCGGCGGGACTGGGCGAGCTCGAGCCGCTCGACATCAACGACGCTCCTGCCGGCGCGGGCCCTGCGCGCTATTGGCACTTTCCGGGCGCGGCGGGAACGGTCGGCTTCATTAGCGCCATGTCCAATCATTTTTGTGCGAACTGCAACCGCCTGCGCCTGACGGCAGACGGCAACGTGCGTCCGTGCCTGTTCAGCGATGCCGAGTATTCGGTGCGTGAGGCGTTGCGCCGTGGTGATGATATGCAGGTACTTTCGATTTGGCGCGATGCCGTGGCCCACAAACCGCAGGAACACGCGATAATTGAGGGCACGCAACGATTTATGTCCCAAATCGGAGGATGATCATATGGCCAAGAGCAGGTACGCCGATGCTACCAAGGCCGCTCGCAGGGCCGCGATGTCTGCCCACAAAGTCACGGCTGCGTCCAGCGATGCCGTTACAGGCGCGCAGCCGACTGCCAGTGCTGCCACCGAGCCCGCCCGCGACGCCCGTCGCGACGAGCTGACGCACGTGGACGCCAAGGGCGAGGTGCGCATGGTCGACGTGTCCGACAAGGCCGAGACCCATCGCATTGCCATCGCCGAGGGCACTATCCTCATGCATCCCGAGACGCAGGCCATGGTGCTGCAGGACCGCGCCAAAAAGGGCGACGTGCTTGCCTGCGCGCGCGTGGCGGGCATTATGGCCATCAAGCGCACGAGTGACATCATCCCCATGTGCCATCCGTTGCTCATTACCAAGAGTAAGTGCGACATTGCGCCCATCGCTCCGGCGGGGACGCCGGCCGAGGACGTGCCCGAGGGCTGGGCGCCGGCGCGCGCGGACGGGCAGGTCGGCTTTCACATACTGGTTACGGCGGGCGTGACGGGCAAGACAGGTATCGAGATGGAGGCCCTGACCGGCGCGAGCGCTGCGTGCCTGACCATCTACGACATGTGCAAGGCCGTCGATCGCGGCATGGAGATCGTTGACGTGCGCCTGTTGCACAAGGAGGGCGGCCGCTCGGGCGTATGGGACCGCGCAGAGCGTCAGGCCGCTGCCGTTGAGGCCGTGGCCGCTGACGGTGCCGCGCCCGCGAGCGCACCCGTCGCCGTCGCGCCCGCAGCTCCCACTCCAGCCGTCCTCGCGATCGCGTTTATCGGCTACCAAAACTCGGGCAAGACCACGCTCGTCGAGAAGGTTATCGCCGAGCTCACCCGCCGCGGCCTGCGCGTGGGTTCGCTCAAGCATCATGGGCATCACGGCTTTGATATCGATGTGCCCGCTAAGGACACCTGGCGCCATCACCAGGCCGGATCCAAGCATGTGGGCCTCATCTGCGCCACGCGCTGGGCGGAGTACGCCGACACGCGCGAGGAGGACGAGATGCCCGCGCGCGAGCTGCTGTCGCGCTACAACGATGTCGACGTGGTGATCATCGAGGGTTACAAGACCGAAGGCTTCGACAACATCGTGGTCGCGCGCTCCGGCGTCGACCGTCTGCGCGGCAAGAGCTCGCTCGACCTGGTCGATGGTCGCACGCTGGCCCTTGCCTGCAACGAGGCCCTGGCACGCCAGGCCTTCGATGCCGGCTTTGCGACCCGAGCCATCAACATCAACGACGCCCGAGCCATCTGCGATCTGATTCAGGACCATCTGGCCTAAAACCTGCCAAAAAGGGACAGGTTTATTTTGGCAGGTTTTATCTGGGCAAACGTCATTTCCACCACAAAGGGGCCAGACACCTTTGTGGTGGTTTTGATCAAAGAGCCTTTGACTTAAACCTACCTCAAGGTGCAATAATCGCTGACAAACGATTGCGATTACGGAGGTCTCATGTCAAAACTGTACTTTATGCGTCACGGTCAAACGCTCTTTAACTTGCTTCGTCGCAAGCAGGGTTGGTGTGACTCGCCGCTTACCGAGCTGGGGATCGAGCAGGCTAAAACTGTCGGCGCGACCCTGCGAGAGCGTGGCCTTGCGTTCGACCATGCGTACAGTTCCACGTCCGAGCGTGCGTGCGACACGCTTGAGCTTGCGTTTCCTGATCAGCCTTACGAGCGCGTCAAGGGCCTTAAGGAGTGGAATTTTGGCAAGTTTGAGGGCGCGAGCGAGGATTTGAATCCGCGCCTGCCGTACGGCGATTTTTACAAGCAGTATGACGGCGAGGGCGAAGACGAGTTTCGCGAGCGCATCATGGCTACCATCATCGAGCTCATGCAGCGCCCCGGACATGAGAGCGTGTTGTGCGTGAGCCATGGCGCCGCAGCGGCTCAGGTCATGCGCGGCGTGGGCGTGGAACCGCTCAAGATGAAGAACCGCATCGGCAACTGCTGTGTGCTCGAGCTTGACTTTAATCCCGCCACCAGCGCATTTGCTCTCGCAGATTTGTACAACCCCTACGGCACTCCGCGCGAGTAACATCGGGGCATCAGCCAAAACCACCACAGAGGGGCCAGGCACCTTTGTGGTGGTTTTGCCGTTTACGGGCGATTTCCTACCGTTCGGCGGACTTTCGCGCCAATGGGGCTTACGCCGCATGCAAGTTTCATCCTACAATCGCCCACGTGCTCACAAGTTTGTTACTCCTCGGGAGGCATCACTTGCGCATAATAGAAGACGAGGAATATCGCCCCGTCGTCTAGCGCCGATGTCCGAGGAGTTTTTTCATGCTCATTTTAAAAAAGATCAACAATAACGTTGCTCTTGCCGCCAGCGATGACGGCCGAGAGGTTGTTGTCTTTGGCAAGGGCATCGGTTTCCACGAGATGCCCTACGAGCTTGCCGATGAGTCTCTCATCCAGCGCAAATTCTATAACGTTCCCGAGAGTCTGCAGGATATGGTCGGCACCCTTCCCGACGATGTGCTGCTCGCGGCAAGCGACATTGCCTGCTTCGCGTCGCAGCAGCTTGGCTGCAAGCTATCCGGTGGCCTGCCCTTTATCCTGGCAGATCACCTGCAGTTTGCCGTCCAGCGCGACGACGACCAGCTCAGCGCTCCCAACCCGCTCGAGCACGAGGTGGCCTTCATCTACCCGCGCGAACTCGAGATCGGCCAGGCCGCGCTCGCTATCGTGCAAAAGCACACCGGCGTCAAGCTGGGTCAGAACGAGGCCACGAGCATCGCGCTCCATATCGTTAACGCCGAGGTCGACGGCATGGGCCGCGCCAAGGACATGGACTTCATCATGAAGAGCACCCGCGTCCTCGATGAGGTAACCCATTCCGTGGAAAAGCAGCTCGGCTGCTTGCTCGACACGGCGTCGTATAGCTACATTCGCTTTCTTGCGCACCTGCGCTTTTTGGTTCGCCGCCTCTGCAAGGGCAAGTGCACGCAGACCGAGAACTCCTCGCTGTTTATGCAGGCCGCCCGCGATTTTCCCGAGGCATATCAGTGCGCGTACGCCATCAACCGCGTGTTCGAGAAAGAGTTTAAGCAGAGCTGCTCGGACGAGGAGCTTTTGTATCTGATGATGCATATCAACCGTCTGCGATCGGCTTCGCAGACCGAGTGAGTAAGGCCGCCAGCCTGGCGGCAATCGCAACAATTCTTTTTGGTTTCTGGCTGCGGGCAAGGTACCGGCTCGCGGTAGGGGATATTTTTGTCGAAATTTGGAAAAGAGAGGACAGATCATGGCAGGTAAATACGACGATCTTGCTGCCCAGATCGTAGAGCTGGTTGGCGGTAAGTCCAACGTCAAATGCGTCGCACACTGCATTACCCGCGTTCGTTTTAAGCTCAAGGACGAGTCGAAGGCCAATGACGAGGCAATCTCCGAGCTGCCCAACGTCATCAAGGTCATGCACGCCAACGGCCAGTACCAGGTTGTTGTGGGCAACATCGTCGAGGACGTCTACGATGCCGTTCTCAGGGCCGGCGGTTTTAGCGACGGCGGCGCCGTCGACGCCGATGACGACGATGCCGCTCCCAAGGGCGTTACCGATGTGATCATCGACCTCATCTCGGGCATCTTCGCCCCCATGCTCGGCACCTTCGCCGCCGCCGGTATCATGAAGGGCCTGCTGGCGCTCGCTACCTTCCTGGTCCCGAGCTTTGCCAACGACGGCGCCTACACGCTGCTCTACACCGTCGCCGACGGCATGTTCTACTTCCTGCCCGTGGTGCTTGGCTACACCGCGGCCAAGAAGTTCAAGATGAGCGAGTTCAACGGCATGGCCATCGCCTTTGCCCTGGTGTATCCCACCATGGTTGCCCTGACCTCGGGCGAGGTTGTCGGCTCCGTCGAGCTCGGCTTTGCCGGCACCTTCTCTTGGTACACCACGTTCCTGGGCCTGCCGCTCATCATGCCTGCCTCGGGTTACACCAGCTCCGTTATCCCCATCCTGCTCATGGTTTGGTTTGGCTCCACCCTCGAGCACTGGGTTAAGAAGTGGATGCCCGCTTCTATGAAGATGTTCTTCACCCCGCTGATCGTCGTCACCGTTACCGTTACCCTTGGCTACCTGGTCATTGGCCCCATCGCCACGCTCATCACCAACCTGCTCGGTGAGTTCTTCGCACTGCTGTTTGGCCTGCCCATGATCGGCTCCCTCTTGGGCTGCACCCTCGTCGGTGCCTTCTGGATGTGCCTGGTCATCTTTGGCTTCCACTGGTCGCTCGTGCCCATCGCGCTGGTCAACCTGTCCACTCTGGGCCACGACTACATCCTGGGCTCCGTTATCGCTCACTCCTTCTCGCTGGGCGCCGTGCTTTTTGCCATGTATCTCAAGAACAAGGACGAGAAGTTCCGCGGCATCGCGCTGCCGGCCATGATCTCCGCCTTCTTCTTTGGTGTCACTGAGCCCGCTATCTACGGTGTCGCCCTGCCCGATAAGAAGGCCTTCATCAACGCCAGCATCGGTTCTGCTGTGGGTGGCCTCATCATTGGTCTCTCCGGCGCCGTGGTGTACATGTCCGGTGGTCTGGGCGTCTTCAACTGGCTGTCCTTCATCGACCCCTCCGGTGTTAACGGCATCAACCACATGATCTGGGCCATCGTTGCCTCGCTCGTGGGTGCCGCCGTGGGTTTCGCGATCGAGTTTGTCACCTACAAGCCCGAGGCTGCTAAGTAACCCAAACGACAAGGAATCGGTACCAAGCCGGCGGGGACAAACGCCCTGCCGGCTTTTTTCAAATGGGCGAGATGGCCTGCGCATGTGCAAAAAGGGGTCCCGCCACGAAACTCACTCCAACATGTACGAAAGGAGCCAACATGGCTTTTCCCGATGGATTTCTGTGGGGCGGCGCCACTGCCGCCAACCAGTGCGAAGGCGGATACAACGAGGATGGCAAGGGCCTCGGCGTTCCCGACATCATGACCGGCGGCACGGTCTCCGAGCCGCGCCACATCACCGACGGCATTCTGCCCCAGTACCACTATCCCAGCCACGAGGCCGTGGACATGTACCATCACTACCTCGACGACATCAAGCTTTTTGGCGAGATGGGCTTTAAGTGCTACCGCATGTCCATCAACTGGAGCCGTATCTTCCCCAACGGCGACGAGGCCGAGCCCAACCAGGCCGGCATCGAGTTCTACCGCCGCGTGTTTCAGGCCTGTCAGGAGCAGGGCATCGAGCCCATGGTCACCCTTAGCCACTATGAGCTGCCTTATGGTCTGTCCAAAAACTACGGAGGCTGGAAGAACCCAAAGCTCATCGATTTCTACCTCAACTACGTCCGCACCGTCATGACCGAGTACAAGGGCCTGGTGCGCTACTGGCTCACCTTTAACGAGATCAATTGCCTGCTCATGGGCGGTTTTGGCGGCGTGATGGGCGGCGGTATGGTGCCCGAGGCAACTGACACGCCCATGGTCTTTGGCGACTGCGACTGGGACGATCCGCAGGCGCGCTTCGACGCCCTGCACCATCAGTTCCTAGCGAGCGCCAAGTGCGTCACCATGGGCCATCAGATCGATCCCCAGAACAAGATCGGCTGCATGATCGCCGGCAACGCCTGCTATCCGCACACGTGCAACCCGGCAGATGTTCTGGCCGCACAAAAGCAGCAGCGCGAGATGAACTTCTACTGCGGCGACGTGCAGGTGCGCGGTGCGTATCCCTCGTGGGCGCCCAGCGTGTGGCGCCGCGAAGGCGTGCACGTAGAGGTCTCGACCGAGGACGCCGCCACGCTGGCCGCCGGCAAGGTCGACTTCTACAGCTTTAGCTACTACATGAGCGCTACGGCCACGGCCGACCCGGTGCTGCTGGAGCAGGGCAACATCTTTGGCGGCGCCGGCAACGAGTACCTCAAGAAGAGCGATTGGGGTTGGGCGATCGACCCCGAGGGTCTGCGCTACTACCTGGAGGAGGTCTACGACCGCTACCAGGTGCCGCTGATGATTGTCGAAAACGGTCTGGGCGCGGTGGACGAGGTCGAGGCGGACGGCGCAATCCACGACGGCTACCGCATCGATTATCTGCGCGAGCATATCAAGCAGATGGAGATTGCCATCGAGGACGGCGTGGACCTGATGGGCTACACCATGTGGGGCTGCATTGATTTGGTGAGCGCCTCGACCGGCGAGATGAAGAAGCGCTACGGCTTCATTTACGTCGACAAGGACAACGACGGCAACGGTACGCTTGCCCGCAGCCGCAAGGACAGCTTCTTCTGGTACAAGAAGGTCATCGAGTCCAACGGCGCCGACCTGGCCTAGCCAAGTCTCAACCAGCGTAAACGTTGCACCACCACAAAGGGGCCAAGCACCTTTGTGGTGGTTTTTGCTTTGGTAGATGTGTGAGACATGCCTTACAATCTACCAAGTAGTTCATGACGGGCGAAAAACGGAGAGAAGGGGCTTGATGCGTCCTTAATGTTTCATGCGGATAGATTGATTTGACAGACGGTGGCGAATGCCCGCCGTCCGCATTCGTAGGAAACAAGGAGTCTCCATGCTCGCATCTCTTCTCTCAAAACCTCAACCTTCGCTGTCCACGCAGGCCAGGCGCCTGGTGGCGATGCGCTTTCTCATCTACACCGGTTTTCAGACTAGCTACTTTATCGGCGTCATCGGAACGCTTACCTATGCGGACGATGCCTCGGTCGTCGCGACATCGCTGGCCGTCCTGTTCATGAACGTTTTCGTGATCCTGGGATCCTTTGCGGGTGGCGCGGAGCTCGACGCCTGGGGTCCGCGCCGCCATTTCTTGCTGAGCATCATCGGCGCTCTCGCAACTGGCACGGCAATCATCGCCTTTGGTAGCGCGACCGGCGTCGTCCTACTCGGCGCGGTGTTTCTGGGCTTTACGATGGGATTCGCCCAGCCCATCGCCACGTCCTATCCGGCGTATCTCACCGACGACCCCGTCGAGCTCAAAGACATCAACTCCGCCATTGCCATGTTTTCAAACGTGAGTATCATCGTTGGCCCCACGCTGGGCGGCTTTGTCGCGGCGGCTGCATCGTCACGCGCGGTGTTCGTGCTCATGATGATCTTTACCGTACTGGCGCTCGTCGCTGGTTGGGGCTTTAGGCCGCAGACCAGCCATGTCGACGGGTATGCGGATGCCGATTCGGCAGAGGAAGGGGAGCGTGCGGGACAAAGCTCCAACCCCAGCACGTCCGCCCGCGTCACCTTCGCGACCAGCATCAAGACGGTCTTTACCAACAGCGTCCTCGCCCTGCTGTTCTGCATTATTTTCCTTTCGAACTTTGGCTATGGCGCCTTCGATCCACTGGAGTCGTTCTTCTACCGCGATGTCCTGCACGTCGGTGTTGAGTGGATGGGCTGGCTCTCGTCGGCCAGCGGTGTCGGCGCGGTGCTGGGCGCCGTCCTCGCGCTCCGCTTGCCGCCGCACCTGGTCAACCTTAAAACGCTGCTCGTGGCGCTTCTGTCCGTGGGCCTGGGAAGTTTGCTCTATGTGGGAACACCGTACGTGGGTGTAGCCCTCGTCGGCCAGATTGTCCTGGGCGTGGCGTGGGGCGTCGTCAACCCGCTCCACAACACGATCGTGCAAACGACGGCCCCGCTCGAGCAGCTCGGTCGCGTGAACTCGGTCATGGGCTTTGGCAATATGTTTGCCGGCGTGGCGCCGCTGGCGATTGCCCCGTGGCTGGCGGCGACATTTGGCGTGCAGCAGACGCTCGTAGGGGCGGGCATGGTCGTGACGGCGGTTCCCGCGGCGTTGCTGCTGCTTGGCCGCTGGCACTTGGATCGTGCCGCAAGGCAGTAAAAACCATCACAACATTCGATGAAAATCGCGATTTTGCCGAAAAACATCGAATGTTGTGATGGTTTGGCCCGCAAACGTCGCAACCACCACAAAGGGGCCAGGCGCCTTTGTGGTGGTTTTTGCTTTGACACGCCGCGCCTGTGCCTTGGTATACCATGAACGCCACCTCCAGATACACCCCACACCGCCGCACAACCCAGAAAGGCCCCCATGGACACCACCTTCAGCCGCATCAAAGCCGTGTTCTGCGATATCGACGGCACGCTGCTCACGAGCCAGCACACGGTGTCCCCGCGCACCGTGGCGGCGATCCGTGCCCTGCGCGAGCGCGACGTGCTCTTTGGCCTGTGCACCGGGCGCGACGCCCACGCGACCGAGGCCATGTACGAGCTCTGGGGCATCGAAGGCCTGGTGGACGTGCTCGTGGGCTGCGGTGGCGCCGAGGTCATCGACCGCGCGCACGACATCAACGAGCTGAGCTATCCGCTGCCGGGCGAGACCGTCGCGCGCATCTGCAGGCACATGGCGGGCCTGCTGGCAACGCCCGTCTGCCCCCGAGACGGCGTGTTCTACGTGCCCGAGAGCAACGCGTGCGTCGAGCACCTGTCGCGCGTCGACGGCGTGCCCTACCAGGTGGTCGATTTTGCCGAGTTTTTGCGCGAGCCGCAGCCCAAGGTGATGTTTACCATGGCGCCCGAGGTGATGCCGCAGGTCATCGAGCGAGCATCGACGTTTGCCGACGACACCGTCAAGGCGGCCGCTCTGCAAACTACGCAGCGCCTCTACGAGTTTATGGATCCGCACGTGTCCAAGACGCGCGGCCTTGTGCGCGTGGCGGAGCTCAACGGCATGGAGCTCCAGAACATCTGCGTGTTTGGCGATGCCGATAACGACACCTGCATGGTGGCCGACGCCGGCGTGGGCGTGGCCATGGCAAACGGCAGCGACGCCACCCGTGCCGCCGCCGACTTTGTAACCGCGAGTAACGACAAAGACGGCATCGCGATCTTTATCGAGGAGCATCTGCTGTAGCGCAGGGGGAGAACCACCACAATGGGGACAGACACCTTTGTGGTGGCCTCAGGCGATTTGGGCGAATTGATGCTTATAATCTGCGCGCAAATTCAAATATGGTCGTCAGAACATTACGCTTCTAACCACTGATGGGTTGAAGATATTCTCATCAGTTTGGTAGGGTATTCCTTCCGGTTAATGACCTACCGCTCACGGTCGATTTTCGACCGTTCACAGGATGTTTGCTCTTGAGCAAAATGTTGTGCAAATAAATCTAATGCCATTAAAAAATAATAGGAAATTAAACTACCAGTAGAAACAAGAAATAGATAGCGAATAAACGAAGGTAAATCTGAACAATTATCAAGAGAATTGAGAACTCGCTACAAAACTGTCGATATTTGTTGCTCAGATGTTTAAACAATCATTAGAATAGCATTACTAAGCGTGCGCAATTACAGGTTGCGCAGATACGTTTGATAGTGAAAGAGCAAGATCGCGGTCTCTTGGGGAGGAGACATCGATGAAAGCAAATTCAGACAAATCTAAGCAGAGTAATAAAGCGACGCGCCGTGTACTGGCAGGCGTTTTGTGCGGAGCCTCCGTGTTGAGCCTGGTACTGTCGCTCGTCATGCCTCCGATCTCGCAGGCCATTGCCAACGATGCCCAGACGGTTTCTGCCGAGGAGGCCGTTGCAGACGAGAGCACTTTGGGCGAGGAGGCCGGTGCGGACAATTCCACGGGCAAAGACGCCGAAAACCGGAATAGTGACGAGACCGAGGGCGGCGAGACCGGAGACGGCACTGCCGAGATGGCCCCGTTGTCTGATGACGCGGAAGCCGAGGGTGCTGCGCAGCCTGCGGATGACGACGCGAACGGTGAGGATTCGACCGCACTTACTGGCGAGAACACTAGCGGCTATACCGAAATAGAGGGAAATGTTACTGATCGGTTCGCTAACGGTGGCAACTATCTTTTGAGGAGCGATGCTTGGTCGGAGAAGCCGATTACCATTAACAATGACACAGCCATTGACCTTGCGGGTCATAAGCTTTATTACCGCGTTGGTAATAACGACACGTTCATTACGGTAGCGAGTGGTGCGCTTACCATTATGGATTCTGGAAAGAAGGATTCTGGAAAGCCACTTGATGAAACTACTACTGTTAATGATAAAAACCCTGGCCGGCTTGCAGAGATGAAATGGACCGGTGGCAACAACGGTACCCCTCAGAGCCTAACCTATTATGAAACCACGAGCACGCCTAATAAAGATAATCTCGGCACTACCGAGACTGCGACTATGCATGTCGTCAGCGGTTTCGGCGCAATCGTTGCTGCATCCGACAGTGGTTCGGTCAAACAAGTCATTTCGGTTGCGGACGGCGGTACGCTTAACCTCAACGGAGGCATGATCACGACGCCTCGTACCCTGGGCGACGACGGTCACGTTATTTTCTCTCAGGGCGCTGTTAATATTTCTGGCGGTTATGTCACCAACGGTAGCGGCGGCGGTTGGGGCGGCGGCCTGTGTGTGACGGGGGCGAACGCCAGCCTCGTAATGACTGGTGGCGTGATTGCGGGAAACAAGGCTGCTTCTGGCGGTGGCATCTATGCTGACAAGGGCGCGGTGCTGAATCTCTCCGGCGGTGTCATCTCGGGTAATGCAACATATGCCAATGATATCAACAGGGGTGAAAACCCCTACGCCGGCGGCTACGGTGGCGGTGTTTATACCCAGGGTGCAACCGTAACCATCAGTGGTTCTGCCAATATAACTAACAACCGAGCTGAAGCTCGCATCACTAATAAAGACCTTTACAACAAAGGTCTCCTCGGTGGCGGCGGCATTGCATCCACGAACGGTGGAACGCTGACCATGACGGGTGGCTCCGTTACTGCTAATTACTCCCATGAGGCCGGCGGTGGAATCTACGCTGGCTTCTACGGGCAGGGAGTTGGATTCGCCATGTCCAGCGGTTTTATTGCGGGCAATATGTCCGATAATGCCGAGGGCGGTGGTCTCCGTATTTCTGGCGGTACTACCGGCGTTATCGGCGTTAGTAATACGGAAAATGCATCAAACAGGGTTTACATCACCAACAACAAGACCATGACGGGCAGCAATAGCGACCGCGGTGGCGACTGGGGTGGCGGTGGTGTCTTTGTTCAGGAAGGCGGTACGCTCGACATCTTCAAGACGCTGATCACTAATAATAAGGCCGGTGGCTGGGGCGGTGGCATCGGTGCTTGTCCTACGGGCCAGACAATCGTTTCGCACTCAAAAGGTGCTGCTATCTATGACAATACTGATAACGTTGATCAAGATGGCACTCATTTGGAACCACCTCATTATTCCGCCGGCGGCAGCGGTAAAACTGAAGACAGCGATTCTGATTACATTACTGATTCCTTCAAAAAATCCGGCCATAAGGATTTCTTCTTGGTACGCAAGAACGACAGCCAAAATACGGTTGCAGTCGTTCTTGGCAAGATGCTCGGTGGCGGCTCGGCTGGCTGGAAGGGCACCTGCGATGGCAAAGAGATCGAAATCGATGCTAACGGCGGTGCCGAGGCCAAGTACATGTTTGGCCTTGAGGCTCATCCTTCCGACCAGGCTAAAATTGATGCACAGGCAGCGGCTACGACCATCATCAGCGGTAATTACTCTTACACCCACGGCGGCGGCATCATGACCAACGGCGACCTCATCGTCGGTGAGGTTACTTCCCTGGACGTGTATCCTGCAATCAAGGTCAAGGCTAACAAGGTCCTCATGAAGGACGGCAAACCGCAAGGCCTCACGGGCCACGGCTATAAGTTCAAGCTGTTGGGTAAAGCCGCCGATTCAGCTGGGGAGCCGTATTGGAATACGGACGGCTCACTTAACGCAAACGGATGCGAGGCGACGTCCGAGGTTACCGTTAATGAAAGTGGAGAGATCGTCATTGATACGGCTGCGAACTACCAGTCGGGCAATTACGACCTCTACCTTGTTGAAGTCCCTATCAATGAGGAAGGCACGACCTTTGATAAGGCCATTTACAAAATACATATAAAGGTTGGTACGGCACCAGTTAATACGACCAACCTCTTGGGGATCAATATTAATCGTTATGAAGTTGATAAGAGCGCTTCCACAGTATCCGTTAAAAGGGAAGGCGAAACGGGCTTCACCGAGTGTAAATCTCCTGAGTTCTATAACTGGAGTGTAGATCCGAAAGACAATACAATCTCGACCGTAAAAATCGGCAACAACTCCAAACCTGCGTTTACGAACGAACTTGCGCCCTACCAGACTTCAGGCACTTGGACACCTCAGGTGACCAAGAAGGTCGATGGCGGCGAGATGAAGAAGTTCAAGTTCGAGCTATATACCATGGATGGCAGCGAGAAAACGGTGCTTGATACAAAGAGTACCGCTGATGACTCGAACAACTTGCAGACGGTGACGTTCGCCGAGCAGAAGATCGGACCACTCAAAGTCAGCGACTTCAACGACGGTAAGGCAACATTCACTTATTACATTTGTGAATGTGCTGCTGACGCCGGCGAAGGCACCAGCCACAAGGGCTATACCAACGACACCAAGACCTTCAAGGTTGTGGTGACGGCAACGGATGACGGCGAAGGACATCTGACCTGCACGCCGGCCTACTACGAGGTCGACGCCAACGGAAATGCAAACTCAACCCCGACCCCCGCCCCCACCTTCACCAACACCTACTCCACGTCTTTGCCCCTTTCTGGTATGTCGGGCGTCACTCTGACGTACCTTGCCGGCGCGGCGGTGCTTTGCGCTGCTGCGGCCTGGATGCACATTCGTCGCAAGGCGAATGCGAAGGGAGGTGAGCGTCGTGAATAAGAAAGTTTGCTCCTTCCCGATCTTGCTTGCGCTGCTTGCCCTCTTGATCGGCACCTGCGCGGTTGTGTTCCCCGCATCCGCGCAGGCTGCGCCGACCTCGACCGGTTCCATCACGGTGAGCGGCACCGTGGCGCGCAGCTACGGCGCCTACCAGATCTTTAGCGCCAACGTCGTCGACGGCGACAGCGACGCCAAGATTGCCACCGACCTCGCTTGGGCAAGCGACGCCGCGCGCGACGCCGCGCTGCCTGTGCTGCACAGCGCCGGCATGCCCAATTCCCAGACCACCGCGCAGGAAGCTGCCGAGTGGCTCAACACCGATTCCCACCTTACGAGCGCGCTGAGCGCACAGCTCGCTCGTTCCCTCCAGAGCTCTGGCGCCGTGACCGTGGCCCTTAACGCGGGCACGACGGCCAAGCTGCCCTGCGGCTACTGGCTCATCGTCGCCGACGACGACGCCATCGCCCAGGGCGAGGCCGGCACCGCGCCGATCATGGCCCTGGTCGGCGGCAGCGCCGTCACCGTCAAGCCCAAGGCCGCGACCCCCAAGGTCCAAAAGCACGTGCTGGAGGACAGCGCCGCCGCCTGGCAGAAGGCCGCCGATGCCACGGTCGCCGACGACCTGTACTGGCGCCTCTCTGCCACGGTCCCGGCGGGTCTTACCGCCTACGACACCTATACGGTGCGGTTCGTCGACACCATGAGCGCGGGGCTCGACCCCTCCAAGGTGGCCGCGAGCATGCGCGTGTACGTGGCGGCGGGCGCGGACGGCGGCTTTGACGCCGTCTCGGCCGGCAAGGACGGTCGCGCCGGCACCGAACCCGCGAAGGGTTGGACCGACATCACGGCCCAGTGCGCCACCAAGGTAGCGGCGGACGGAACCTTCACCGTGCGCACCGGCGACCTGATCGCCGCGCTCGGCGGGGCCGACGCCTTCACCGCGGGCGCCCGCGTGGTCGCCGTGTACAACGCGCCGCTCGACAGCGCATGCAACCACGGCATCGCGAAGGGCAACCCCAACGAGGTCTACCTGCGCTACCCGCGCTCTCCCTTTGCCGACCAGTCCGGCGATGCCGGCTTCACTCGCACGCCGAGCGACGACGCGACCGCCTACACCTGGGATCTCGCGCTCACCAAGCGCGGCAGCGACGGCGACAAGCCGCTTGCCGGGGCGGTCCTGAGCATCGCCGACGACCGCGGCCGCACGCTGGCGGCCGACGGCGCGTGGGATGCGGAGGGCAAGGCCACCGTCACCACGGGCGAGGACGGCCGCGTGACCGTCTCGGGCGTGGACTCGGGCAAGCTGGAGGTCCGTGAGCTCAAGGCGCCCAAGGGCTACACCGCCTTTGAGGGCACGCGCTCCGTGACGGTTAAGGCCGAAGGCCTGGACGTCGACCAGGTGGCCGCCGCCAAGCCCAAACTCACCATCACGGCCGAGTCGCCCCTGCGCGCCGACAGCGCGGACGGGTCGACGGGCAGCCTGGAGGCGTCGCTCATCAACACGCCCACCGGCACACCCCCTAGCATTACCACCGGAGGCTTTATGCCCTCGACTGGCGATATGGCAATGTACGCCGCGGCCGCCGCAGCGGTCGCCGGAGCCGCGCTCATCGTGGTCGCGCTCCTGGTCAAGCGGGGAGGTGGCAGCCATAAAGAGTAGCTGGCAGCCCCACCGAGAGCGGGGCGAGACGTAGCGAAGCAGATGTTAAGACACAGACAGATGATGACCAATCAAATGAGAACCAACCGGAAAACGGAGGAAAAGAAGATGAGCATGAGCAAGAACATCGCACGCCTGGCAGTAACCGCCGGCCTCACAGCAGCACTGAGCTTCGGCGGTGTGATGGCCCCGGTGACCATGGCGTTTGCTGCTGAGGATACGGCTGCAACGGCCAATACCATCACCATCAATAAGAACGAAAACAATGGTGATGTGAAGTACAAGGCCTATCGGATCTTCGAGGCTGACGTCATGGATGAGCTCGGCAAGACTGACAAGGTTGTCTCGAATGTTAAGTGGGCCGTTGATGATACGACTAAGGCTGCCATCATCAGCGCGATCAATAAATATATCCCCAATTCGCTGAGTGACAAAGCCAGCGCGCAGGATGTTGCCGATTGGCTGACTAAGCATATTACTGAGACCACAAATAAAACGGTTCTCAAAAACAACGATTTGCTCTATACGCTTGCTGATCTTGTAGAGAAGGGAGTCACTCCGACCACTCCGACCACTCCGACGGGCATTACGGATGGTTCGTTTGCGGCGGGCACCGAGGTTTCTTTCGATAAATCCGGTTATTACCTGTTTCTGACTGACGCGGACACTTTGGCTTCGGAAGAGTCGACGACCGTCAGCAAGAATACTGCCACTTCGCCGATTTATGCCGTCGTGGGCGCCGGCGCTGTGACAGTTAACGAGAAGACCAGTATCCCTACGGTCGATAAACAGGTTCTCGATGATACTGCGGGCAAGACGGTCGATACTGCCGAGGAAAGCGACTGGAAGAACGTGGGTGACGCCTGGATTGGCCAGGTAATCGACTATAAGTTGACCGGTACTGTTGCGAGCAATATTGCCTCGTATGTTGAGTACAAGTATAAGTTCCAGGACCATCTCTCTGTTGGACTGCACGCCGACTTGAGTACCGTTGAAGTTACTATTGACGGTACTACCATCCCTCGTGCAAATGATTCTCAGCCCGCAGATGGCTATACGGCAAGTCTTACGGAAACCAGGGACAATTCCGGGAAATATACGGGCCATGATTTGACGATTTCCTTCGTTAACCTCAAGGCTGCTGCGAAGGCCGCGAAAGCTGATCTCAATGAGAACTCCAAGGTCGTTGTGAAATACAAAGCAAAGCTGACCGATAAGGCTGAATACACGGCCACCGGCAACACCAATGAGGTCAAGCTTGTCTATTCCAACAATCCCATGACTGGTTATGAGGGCACTTCTGAGTCGGACGAGGTCACTGACTACGTCTTTGGCCTCGATGTCACCAAGACTGCTTCGGATGATCCGCAAAAGAAGCTTGTTGCTGGATTTAAGGTTAAAATGATCGAGGAAGGTACCACTCCTGTTACTGGCGATAAATGGCTGACGCTGACTGGCGGGCTTACCAGCGACGCAAGTAAAGCTGGAGTGTTTACGACCAGTGAGAATAACAGCAAGGTCTTTATTCCCGGTCTTGTTGCGGGTAAGTACGAGATTACAGAGTGCACGACGCCCACGGGTTATAACTCCATCAGCTTTACCATTACGGTGAAGCCTACGTACGACGAGGCAACCGGCAAACTGACAAAACTTACCGTAAAAGACAGTTCTGATATGGTCACTTCCGAGCTCGATGGAAATGTTGATTCGACCATGATCCCCGTCACCATCGTGAACAAGAAGGGCTCCGGCCTCCCGCTGACCGGTCTTAACGGCGTGACCTTCACTTGGATCGCTGGTGGCGCGGTGCTGTGCATCGGCGTGGCGCACCTCATCCGCAGCCGTAAGCAGGCTGAGGAGTCCGAGCAGGAGTAACGCTCGCTCATCCATCTCTTTGGCAGGTGGGATGTGATGGCCATGAGACTTGCGGACACTTTTCTCGTCCATCCACGTTCTTGCTTTGCCATTCTCTTTTCGGGGCAGACTCCGCACTGGAGTCTGCCCCGTTTTTTGGGATAACGCAGCCAGCCTCCATCGTCCGACGTGGGCGCGTTCGTCATCGCGTTTCTTGACTCGTATGAGGTTCGGTTTAAGGTCCGTAGGCGCACGCGCGGTGCGGACGGTAGAAGGCATTTGCGCCGCAAGCGCAAATAAGAATGCCCGGGGGTAGGATCCCGGGCATTTAACAAAAGCTGAAAACTAGGCCGCCCGCGCTCCCAAACATTTACGCGGGGTGCGTCGTTTTCTATTGACATTGTATCCCGAATCGCCCAGTCGATTCGGAACATTTTGAAAACTCAAATGCGGGCCCATACTCGCGCTGTGCAATGCTGTCAGGCTGCGTTGTCCGGCGCATGAGCTCGCTAATCGGCTATTATTTGTTTAGACAACCTGAGCTGTAGAGGAGTGACTGGCGATGGTGCAGGGCGCCAAACATATGAAGAGCAATAACGCCGCGGCCAACGGCGGCTCAAGCCCTCAGCCCAAACTCCAGCCCAAGACCAAGCCCAAGCGCCGCCGCAAGCGACTGCCGCGCTGGGCCGACCGTCTCATCACCATCGTCATCATCCTTATTGGCGTGGGCCTTATGGCCTGGCCGTGGATTTTGGACCGGCTCGAGGCCTCGGGCGTGTTCAACCAGATCAGCACGGTGTCCAGCACCGTGGACGCGCTGTCTGTTGAGGAGCGCGAGCGCATCCTGCTCCAGGCGCGTTCCTTTAACGAGCAGCTTGCCGACGAGGCCACCGAGCTCCCCGCCGACCAGATCGAGCCCTACGCCCAGCAGCTCATCTTTGACCGCGACCCCATGATGAGCTGGGTCGAGATCCCCTCCATCGACGTGAGCATGCCCATCTACCACGGCACGAGCGAGGAAGTCCTTATGGCGGGCGTCGGCCATCTGGAGGGCACGAGCCTGCCGGTGGGCGGCACCTCGACGCATTGCGTGCTCACCGCGCATTCGGGCATGCGCAACCTGAGTATGTTCGACGACATCCACTCGCTGGAGCCCGGCGACCTGGTGCTGCTGCACACCATGAACAAGACGCTCGCCTACAAGATGGTGGACTCCGAGGTGGTGCTGCCCGAGGAGATGGAGTCGCTGACCATCGAGCCCGGCGCCGACAAGGTGACGCTCGTCACCTGCACGCCCTACGGCGTGAACGACCATCGCCTGCTGGTGCATTGCGTGCGCACCAAGTACAACAAGAAGGATGTCGACAAGCAAAAGTCGCTGGCCGGCCGCCACTGGGGCAAGCGCGAGTTTGCCGTGCTCATTGTGGTTATAGCCATTGTGCTGTTGCTGCTGGACATCGTGATCCACGCGGTCCGCAAGCGCCGCAAGGCCAAGGCCTCGGCATAGGGCATCGTTCAGAACCACCACAATGGGGACAGGCGCCTTTGTGGTGGTCGGGCGCCCAAACCATCACAACATTCGATGAAAATCTCGATTTTGGCGAAAAGCGTCGAATGTTGTGATGGTTTTCGTTGTGGGCGGGACGGTTTTCGTTGTGGGCGGGACGGTTTTCGTTGTGGGCGACGCGGTTTTCGCTATGGACGGTGCGGTTTCGCTGCAGAACCACCAGCCCGCCGCCTGTCAGCCCGCTGCCCTCGTTACGTTTTCGCTGCATTTGGGTAAAGCACCTGCTCCAAGCGGCGTTGCCTTGTATACTAGAGCGGTTTATCTGTTATGCGGAAGGGAGCGCCTATGGCACTCAGCGAGAAAGACGTGCGCGGCATCGCCGAGTACGCAAAGATCGCACTGACCGATGACGAGCTCACCCAGATGACGTCCTACATGAACGACGCCATCCAGATGCTCGAGCCCGTCTTGCAATATGACTTGCCCGACGTGGAGCCCACGTTCCATCCCATCGGAAGCCTGTCCAACGTGATGGGCGACGACCTGCGCGAGCCCGAGCGCGACCTGCCGCTCGACGTTGCGCTCGAAAACGCCGGCAGCGCGCGCAACCGTTACTTCCGCGTGCCGTCCATTTTGGGAGAGGGGGAGAGCGAGTAATGGCGCAGAGCTTCGATTCCCTTACCGCCGCCCAGATTGCCGCGGGCGTTGCCGCCGGCGACTTTACCGCTACCGAGGTGGCCCAGGCCTCCCTTGCCGCCATCGAGGCGCGCGAGGGCGGGGTCCAGGCATTCCTGCAGGTGGCGCCCGAGCTTGCGCTCGAGGCCGCTGCGCGCGTGGATGCCGACCGTGCCGCAGACAAGCCGCTGCCCCCGCTCGCGGGCGTGCCGCTGGCCATCAAGGACAACATGAACCTTGTGGGCACGCGCACCACCTGCGCTTCCCGCATGCTCGGGGACTACCAGAGCGTCTACACCGCTACCTGCGTCCAGCGCATGCTCGATGCCGGCTGCCTGCCCATGGGCAAGGCCAACATGGACGAGTTTGCCTTTGGCAGCTCTACCGAGAGCTCGGCCTTCCATCGCACCAACAACCCCTGGGATACCGAGCGCGTGCCCGGCGGCTCCTCGGGTGGCTCCGCTGCCGCCGTCGCCGCGGGCGAGGTCGCGCTCTCGCTGGGCTCGGACACCGGCGGTTCCATTCGCCAGCCGGCGTCGCTGTGCGGCGTGGTGGGCCTTAAGCCCACGTATGGCGCCGTGAGCCGTTACGGCGTGGTTGCCTTTGGCTCGTCGCTCGACCAGGTGGGACCCTTTGGCCGCACGGTCGAGGATGTCGCGCTGGCCATGAACGCGCTTACCGGCGCGGGCCACGATCCGTACGACTGCACCAGCCAGGACTGCGCCGTCGACTTTACCGAGCATCTCAACGACAGCATCGAGGGCAAACGCGTGGGCGTCATCCCCGCGTTTATGGAGGCCGAGGGTCTGACGCCCGAGGTCAAGGCCGCTGTTCAGCGCGCCGCCCAGGAGCTGCAGAACCAGGGCGCCGAGCTCGTGGAGGTCGACCTGCCGCACCTGGACGCCGCCATCGCCGCCTACTACGTCATCGGCCCGGCCGAGGCGTTCTCCAACTTGGCTCGTTTCGACGGCATTCGCTACGGCTATCAGGAGGAGGGCTGCGCCAACCTGTCCGACCAGAGCTCGCTTTCGCGCGCCCACGGCTTTGGCGCCGAGGCCAAGCGCCGTCAGATGCTCGGCGCCTACCTGTTGAGCTCGGGAGTGTACGACAAGTACTACTACGCCGCACAGAAGGCTCGCACACTCATCACGCAGGATTACGACGCCGCGTATGCCAAGGTGGACACCATCCTCATGCCCGCCTCGCCGCGCACGGCCTTTAAGTTTGGCGAGATCAGCGACCCCACGCAGATGTATCTCTCCGACCTGTATACCATCTCGCTCAACATTTGCGGCAACGGCGGTATCTCGGTGCCGCTGGGCCTGGGCGAGGACAGCAAGCTGCCCGTTTCTGCCCAGCTGGTGGGCCCGGCGTTTAAGGACCGTCAGCTGCTCACGTTTGCCCGCGCCCTGGAGCGCGGCTTTGCCGATGCCGCCACGGGTGCGCCCGCGCTTTCCGTAGCGCCCGATTTTGCCGGGAAGGGAGGCGAGCTGTAATGAAGGAGCTTTCCGAGGTCCTGCAGGATTGGGAGGCCGTGATCGGCCTGGAGATCCATACCGAGCTCACCGCACTCGATACCAAGATGTTCTGCAACTGCAAGCTCAGCCACGACGACGAGCCCAACGCCAACGTGTGCCCGGTGTGCCTGGGCCTGCCCGGCGCGCTGCCGGTGCCCAACAGGCGCGCCATCGAGAGCATCGTCAAGGCCGGTCTCGCCACCAACTGCGAGATCCAGCGCCACTCGATGTTCTACCGCAAGCACTACTTCTATCCCGATATGGCCAAGAACTTCCAGACCACGCAGGGTCCGGTCGCCTTTGCCATGTACGGTCACCTGGACCTGGACGTGACCGGTCGCGGTGCCGCCGAGCGCCCCGACTGCGCGTTTGGCGAGGCCGAGGCCCAGAGCCTGGCGAGCGCTTCGGCCAACGCCGAGGGCCTGTCCACGTCCATGACGTCGACCATGCGCGAGGGCAACCAGCGCGCCGGCCACCTGGCCAGCTACGATGCGTCCAACCTGCAGATGCCCGAGCGTCGCGAGGACGGTTCCTACACGGTGCCCATCCGCATCCTGCGCATCCACATGGAGGAGGACGCCGCCAAGATGGTTCACGTGGGCGGCGCCGAGGGCCGCATTACCGCCGCGGCCGAGTCGCTTGTCGACTACAACCGCTGCGGTACGCCGCTCATCGAGCTTGTCACCGAGCCCGATCTGCGCACGCCCGAGGAGGCTCGCCTGTTTATGGAGAAGCTCCGTCGCATCTTTGTGACGCTGGGCATTTCCGATTGCTCCATGGAGAAGGGTTCCATGCGCTGCGACGGCAACGTGTCGCTGCGCCGCCGCGGCGAGACCAAGCTGGGCACCAAGACCGAGCTCAAGAACCTCAACTCGTTTAAGAGCCTGCATGACGGCCTTGCCTACGAGATCTGCCGCCAGGCCGAGGTGCTCGAGGAGGGCGGCATCATCTATCAGGAGACCCGCCACTGGGAGCCCAGCCGCAAGCGCACCGTGGTCATGCGTGTGAAGGAAACGGCAGACGACTATCGTCTGTTCCCCGATCCCGACCTGGCGCCGTTCGACCTGGACGACGAGTTTATCGACCGTTGCCGTGGCGAGATTCCCGAGCTGCCCGATGCCAAGTGCGCCCGTTTTGAGGCCGACTTTGGCATTAAGGCGGCCGACGCCGAGCAGATCGCCGGCGACCCGGAGTTTGCCGACTTCTTTGAGGCCGCCGCTGCCGGTATGGCCGGCAAGGAGGCCCAGACGGTTGCAAACCTGCTGGTGAACGAGATGATCGCCTACCTTAAGGGCGCAGGCGTGTCGCTCGCCGAGTCCGGCATCGCGCCGGCTCAGGTGGCGGCACTCGCCAAGCTGCTGGCGACCGATGCCATCAGCTCCAACCAGGCGCACGAGGTCTTTGAGGCCATGGCCCAGACCGGCGACGACCCCAACAAGATCGTCGACGAGCGTGGTATGCGTCAGGTGAGCGATGCCGGCGCGCTGCAGCCGATCGTGGACGAGGTACTGGCAAACTGTGCCGAGCAGGCGCAGCAGTATCGTGACGGCAACCAGAAAGTCATCGGCTTTTTGGTGGGCCAGTGCATGAAGGCGAGCCGCGGCAAGGGCAACCCTAAGCTCTTCAACGAGTTGCTGAGAACGTCGCTCTCGTAAGAGGGCCCCTCGGTTCCGTGACGACTCGGCCGTTCGGGTCAGGTAGGCTGATAGGAAAGATGGTGACGGAGGCGCAAAATGCGCCTCCGCCTTTTGAATGTGATGAAAGTGTGGCGAAATGAGCTTAAAACTTCCGTAAATGTGATAAATATCACGTTTTACCTAGGGTAAAATGTGGGAAATATCACGTTTACGGAAGTTTCTTTGCGGGAGGTTCGGTCATGCAGCGAGACATCATTGCCAAGCTTAACGCTTGGAAAGCGTCAGAATATCGTAAGCCGCTTATCCTTAAGGGGGCGCGCCAGGTTGGAAAGACGTGGGCGCTTAAGGAGTTCGGCCGAACCTCGTACCTCAATTTTGTGTATCTGACGCTCGAGGAGCCGTCACCTGGGGTACAGAGCGAGTACGCTCAGTTTTTCGAAGGTACGCGCGATCCTCGACGGATCATCTCAAATCTTTCCCTGGCACTTGGACAGCCGGTAACACTCTCATCTTCTTCGATGAGATCCAGGATTGTCCTTCTGCAGTCGGCGCCCTTAAATACTTCTGTGACGAGGCCCCCGAGTATCACGTCGCATGCGCAGGGTCTTTGTTGGGCGTTCGCTTGTCCCGTGAGACCAGCGCTTTTCCGGTGGGAAAGGTCGAGTTCATGGAGATGCGCCCCATGAGCTTTTCCGAGTTTCTGAAAGCCGAGGGCGCTGCAAACTACGACGAATACCTTGGCGGCCTGGATCAGATCGAGACAGTGCCCGATTTCTTCCATGTCCGTCTCGTCGAGCATCTTCGTCGTTATTTTGCATGCGGCGGCATGCCAGAGGCTCTTGGCCGGTGGGTGGAGACGGGCGATATCGTTCAGGTCGATAAGGTGTTGTCTGATCTCTTGGATTCCTACGAGCGCGATTTTGCCAAGCATGGTGGCCGTGCGCAGTTTGCCAAGCTTTCACAAATATGGAACTCGATTCCAGCTCAGTTGGCGCGCGAGAACAAAAAGTTCGTTTGGGGTGCGGTGCGCGAGGGGGCTCGTGCTCGAGAATACGAGGATGCTCTGGAATGGCTTGCCGATGCTGGGCTCATCACGGCGGTTCGCCTTAATGCTGCCGGTGGTGTGCCGCTCTCTGCGTACGATGACCTCAAGGCATTTAAAGTCTACTGTCTTGATGTCGGCTTGCTGCGCCGCATGGCAAGGCTGGATGCGTCCGCTTTTGCCATCTCGGATGCGCTATTTTCGGAGTTCAAAGGTTCGTTCGCCGAGAACTATGTGCTTCAGGCATTACTTTCACAGTTAGATGCTGCTCCGCGTTATTGGACAAACGAGAAGCCGAAGCACGAAGTCGATTTTTTGATTCAAGTCGGAAACGAAATCGTTCCCGTCGAGGTCAAATCGGGAGAGGTCGTTCATTCCAAGAGCCTTAAGTACTATGCCGACAAGCATGCGGAGACGACTCCATTGAGGGTCCGCTACTCACTTAAGAACCTAAAGCTCGACGACGGGGTGCTCAACATTCCGTTGTATTTGGCTGATCGATCTGTCCCTCTTATCAAAAAGGCGCTTGATCGTGCACATCTTGACGTTTAGATCCTGGGTGAGCTGACGGGCGGCGGCTAATTAATCGCTCCGTTACGGCCAGGGAGCTTGGGCCTTAGCGATGCTTGCTTCGCCAAGCCGTGGGTGTCATGCCGGTGTATTGTTTGAAGGCTTGGGTGAAGGCGGCCTGCTGAGGGTAGCCTAGACGCTCTGCCACCTGCGCTATCGTGAGCGCGCTATCGGCCAAAAGGTCCTGTGCTCGCTCCATACGGCGTCTGCGAATGTAGGCGCCCAGGGACTCGCCGGTTTGGGCCTTAAAGGTGGCGCATAGTTTGGAGCGGCTTGTGTAGAGCCTCTCGGCCACCTCGTTGATACCCACACGTCTGCCTTTGTCGAGCGCGCGCTCAATCATTGCCG
>USHZ01000006.1 GCA_900554595.1 uncultured Collinsella sp.
TGGTCGTTCACTTCCGGGGGACGACAATCGGTAGAAAGCCTCCTTCGTCGTGGCCACTGTTCAACCTTGGAGTACGTTCAAAATACCTTGTTTTCGGCCTCTGGGCAGGAGCGAAATCCCACATTCCCGACCCAGGGGAGGAAACATGCCTTCATCGCAAGACTGTCGTAGCAGGTTTGACTGCATCTTCATGATCAAGACCACAACCACGCGCTCGCTGCTGTTTTGCCAGATTATGCGGAACAATGTAGAGAGCGATGAGCCCCGAGGAATTGTTCGCAGGCGACCGCAGCCGGCAATGGCGTGCCAACATGCCCGCAGAGACGAGCTGCACTTGTTCATTGCATATGATTCTACTGAGATTAATTGGGCTCTTCGGGGGTTTGTGTGGGCATGCCGCCCGATGAAAACGCCCGCCTATTAGCGGCGGCGCGCGTCGCATATCGTTATTTTCCGTCCAAAGAAAAAGGAAACGCGCGAAAGGCGCACCGCCATGCCGTACAGTCTACTCAAAAGGGCGCTCGGACTCGAGCGCACCCTCGTCGAGGGAGTGAGAATCGAGGGCGATTCCATAATCGGATTCCATAATCGTCTCCGTGAGGCCCGGGAGGGCGGCGCCGAGGTGCCCGGTGTGCGGTCGGCTCTGAGCTGCGTACGACAGTCTCCGGCCCAGACGCTGGAGGGTCCCCGATCTGGGCGTCGCCCGCCGCTGCCTCCGTGGGAACACATTTATGTCAACCCTGGTCTAACAGAGGCAAAACATAATATAAGACCAGATAACTAGGCTGCAGATTCACTTGGTTATTTCGGCGCCGAGAGCTTCCACGCCTGGGCGGCCGTCCCGTTGGGCTCGTAGAGCCACACGAGGTTGCCCTCGACCGCCGAGCGGCAGTACACGTCCAGGGCCAGCCCGCTCGCGCGCGAGGTGACCGACCAGCCTCCCTCGCACGCCTCGACGCGCCAAAGCTGGGACGCCGACCCGTCGGGCTCGGCCAGCTCGGCGGCGCTGCCGGAGGCGGTGAGCGCCATGCCGCCGATCGTCAGCCTGTAGCAGCCGGTGGCCCCGTCGAAGGCGAAGCGGATCGGGCTGGCGGAGGGGCTCAGCGAGCAGCCCGAGGCGGAGGCCGACACGGCAAGGGAGGGGCCGAGCGACGGGGCGAGCAGGTACTCGCCGTCCTCGACGGTCTTTTTCAGCACGTTTGCTTTGTATTCAGCTTTCAGGTCGTACTTAGCGCTCCATTTGCTGTTCGATTCCTTGGTGACGTTTGATGCCGCAGTAAGCTCAACCTTGGCGTCACCAGCCTTCCACTCCCTCAGATTCATCGCATAAGCAACAATCCCGTTCTGAATCCCCGAGATGCTGGGCGGGAAGAGCTGGTTATCCGCATCGATGGAAAAGCCCTCTTCCCTGGCATCCAAGTGCTGCTGAATGCGGTCGGCATATTTCTCGGCCCAATCATCGGCGTTGCCATTTCGCACAAAGTAATTGTTGGACAGGTCGGTCGAGCGGTAGGCGTAGTCATCCTTCTGATAGTTTGCCGTGTGGTCGGAGTGGGCGATTGCCATGAGCTCGTCGGTCAGGCCAAAGTACAGATGGCGCTGGTCCAGGTCTCCGTACCAGTTGTCGCTGGTGTCGTCCCAGGTTAGGTCCATCTGGCACCATTTGCCGTCGATCTTTACGGCGTTCCAGGTGTGGCCGTTGCCGGAGATGCGGCCGTTGGCGATGCCCGCTGCGTCAAGGAGCTTGGAGTAGATGCGCTGGTAGCTCTCGCAGGTGCCCTGGTGGCGCGTGAGGCCGCTTTCGGCCGAGCACCAGTTGAGGCTGTGGTCGTACTCCAGCTGGTCGAGCGTCCAGTCGTGGAGCCACAGCGCCATGTCGTATTCCGAGCCGTTTGTCTGTTGCCTGCACTGGGTTACGGCATTGTTGACGATCTGCGTGACGCTTGGGCGGGCGGCGTCGTTTACGGTCACCTCCGCCGTGGTGCGCAGGTAGTAGATCCCCTTGTCGTTTTGGGGGTCGTTTCTGTCGTTGTCCATAAAGTAGAAGTAGATGCGGTACGTGCCGGACGCCGTGAATTCAAAGGTAAAGTCGTGGCCCGCGGTGCCCAGGCCCTGGTAGCTGGCCCATGCCGGGCGCGACGGGTCGCAGACGCTTTCCTGGCTGCCGCCGTCCCAATAGGTGGGCACGTCCATGCGCGCCTTGGCCTGGGACGAGCCGTTGGTCTGGGTTACGTGGAAGGTCGTCGCGGTGCCCGCGGGGGCGTCGTTCCACGAGACGGTGAAGGTGACGCCGTTTTGGGTTGCGGTGGCGGAGTGGGCGTAGCCGGTTTGTGACGCGGCGGAGATCGCCTCGGGCGTGCCGTTGGTTTGGGCGCGGAGGGATGGGGCGGGGGCTGTGGTGGCCGCGCCGGTTGCGGCGGTGGTGCCGCCGTCGCTTTCCGTGTTAACTGCGCTGGTGCCGGTGGATGTTGCGGTGCTGTCCTCTACGGTATCTGCTGTCGCGTTTGTGTTGGTGCCGTCTTCAGCCTTGCCTGTGTCGATGTTCGTGGCGTCGGCTTGCGCCTACTGCTCGGCTGTTGCTCGAGGCTGCATGGCTTCTGCGATTGCCGCCATGGACATCGTCGCGCCGACCATGGACGTGCACGCGTTCTCGCAGAGCAGGTAGTAAAGGGGTCGTTTCATGGCGGAGCTTCTCGGTGAGCAGCCAATAGAGTCCGAAGACAGCTCCAGGCTTGCACTCCGCACATATTTTGTTGGGTTTATTTTGCGGTAACACTGGTCAACATCAGCGAACTTTCTGAGGATTTTTGGGGAGGGGAGGGATGGTTGGTTGCCCGGTGACGTTGTGGATTGCGTTGGGTTGACTATGCTCGATGCGGCAACTCTAACGTGAGACCGTCTTGTGCCTCTTCGAGACTCGACACCGAGACCTTCCAGGAAAAGTCCGCGAGGCTGCTGTCTAGGTCAAGTTCTGCATGGTCGTATTCTTCAATTTTGCAGCCAGGGTGATTCTCGTCTGGTAAAAGGCGACATTCGACTGGTCGCGACCCGATGATTCGATACTCCCGCTGATATGCGTACTTGGGCGTTTTGATAACGAGGTTGTGCGGGATGCCCTCAAAGATCTCGCGGATCAGTTTTGGCCCGGGGACGCCGTAAGAGATGGGGCCGTGGGCGTATATGCTCCCGCCGTCGGCGATGTGCGTGTCGGCGAGGCGCGCGAAGTCGTCGTACTGCACGATGCCGATCCACCCGTCCGTGCATCCGAACTCCTGGATCATGCGTATCGGGATTTTCACGGTGTTGTCGACGATATCGTTCTCACGGACCGTGTACATGCAGTAGATGGGCAGGCAGGCATATCTGTAGAGACATACCCCGGGTAGCATATTTCTCTGGGGCGTCATGTTTGCATACTATATTAAGACAATATATCAGTGGCAATTATAATTTGAAAAAGGCAACGAACGTTTGTGTTTGCTATCGTCGCGCTATTCATACATGGATCGGAGATTGATCACGGATGCCTGATTACAATTTCTATTACGACGAAAGTCAGCATAGTCGCTCACTCAATCTCGAGACCATCAAAGCCGATGAATTCTACGATGGATTTGTTGTTGCAATAGTAGGGTGGGACTCCCGGCGGGAATCCGATTTGGCTGCCCAGTATTGTGAATTCGAGAAAAAGTATCTTTCTCCAAACGCTAAAGAGTTAAAGAGCACCGTTCTTAAAAAGAGCCATTTCAAATATGGATTTAAATCTCTATCTCAACACAACGCGCGCTTGATCAGTGATTATCTTGATCTGATTGATAGAGAAATGTATGTCTATTGTTCCTTCTCAAGTAAGGTCGAATTGCTTGTCGATAGACTGTTCAGCCAATATCAAAACCAACCTTGCTTTAATGCCGATTTAATGAAGTACTCTCTTGCAAAGCTATTGGTTCAATATAGGCCCCTCGAAGTAGTTGAAGCGATATACCAATCGCCCGACGATTTACTAGACGCTTTACGGGGCTTTCTCATAAATAGAATCGAAGATGACAAAGCGAATCCAGAGCTTAAGTGGACCGAAATGGATCAATGCAGATCGATCTTGGAAGTTATGGACCGCGTGATGCCGCTGGATGATTATCAGTGGGAATATTATGCTCCCCTTGCGGGATTTGGTCTATATCTGAGCGAGCATAATGAGGTCGATAGCTGCACGCTTGTCATTGATCAAGAAGAGAATACTAGAGCTGCTGCAGAACAGCTTGGTTTTGATAGGGTGCGTGAAGCTGATTCTTCTGAGTGCTTCGGTGTCAGAATGGCTGACATGCTTGTCGGAATAGTGGCAAAACTCATGAAAGCTATTCGTGATGAACTTACCTATCAGTCGCGAGAGGATGAGATTAAAAAGAACCTCTTTGATGTAGAGTGGTTCAACCTAAATGATGAGCGGCTCGAACTGTATAAAAAATTATGTCGAGTGTTGAATCAGTATGATAAATGCTGGTACAAGGTTTATGGAAGCGGTTTCTCTGATGATCTTGTCGTTTTAATTGCACTGCTAAAGTACCTCAACAGTTTCGATAGTGCCGCTCAGGTCCACGAGCTTGGCGCTAATAATGCGGAAAGATTCAACGCCTTCTGCTGCTACAGCCTTACGGAGCATTTTCAATTGCTAAGCGATGACCCTTTGCATATGGGCGATTTACGCGATCCTAAAAACCTATTCCGCCCTCGTCTTAGGATCACCGATCGGCCCAGAACCTATAAGGTGATGGATGTTATGTTTGGCGAAGATGATGCTCCAATGGCTCTGATATCTGTGAATGGACATGAAAATGCCTATATATTGCCTGCTGACCTTGCTGGCTGGGTCAGTATGGTGCTTTCCAATGTTGATTTTAAAGATATTTTGTTTCCTGGAAAGGTGAGGTTTCAGTATTACGAAGGCAGATTTAGAGCTGATTTTCTATAGTTAGGGGCTCCTGTCCCTAAGAGCTTAAGAAGGATGACATAGTGGATCTTACAGAAAAGCTGATGTACATTACGGTTCAGGTGCGCTGCGAACTCACCGACGGGGGAGTGTCTCGGGGGAGCGGCTTTATTTTCACTTATTCTAGGGGCGCTACAACGCTTCCAGTGCTTATTACTAATAAGCATGTGGTGAGTGGAGCGTCTAGAACACTCCTCTCGATTCCGTACGTTCATCGCGAGGGCGACATTAGTGAGCGTCGTTCATTTAACGTTGCCATCGGTGATGGTGAGGACGTTTGGGTTGGGCACCCCGATAATTCTATAGATCTTTGTGCACTTCCGCTTCATGGCGTTATCGAACTAATGCACGAGCATGACCCCAATGCGCATCATGTTTCCGTAGACGAAAGTCTTATCCCTTCTCAAGCTGAACTTAACAAACTAAGCCCTTTTGAAGACGTCATTATGATTGGTTATCCGATCGGTCTTATTGATGAAGTGCACAATGCCCCACTTATGCGCAGGGGCATGACGGCCACCCATCCAAGATACGATTTCAACGGCTTGCCTCAATTTATGATAGACTGCGCTTGTTTTCCTGGGTCGAGCGGGTCGCCAGTATTTCTGCTGGATAATGGGCCATATGTCGACGACGGAGCGATTACTCTTGGCCAGCGGCGATTTAATTTCTCGGAGTTTTGTTTTCGGGGCCGGTGCAACATGCAAGTGGTGAAATTGCTGTTATAGATATTCCCACGACCCAACAGTTAGTTTCTTCTACCGACATTATGGTGAACTTGGGAAACGTTATTAAGTCAAAGAAGCTAGAGGAGCTTGGGGCGGTTTTGTGGAACATGGCCGAGGGTTAAGTTCTATCCAGTTTCTTTGCGTTGGTTTAAGACCTTTTCTGTAAGGGTGCTGAGCGGCAAATCGTAAATATCATTCTCTGTTGGTGCTGCCTGCCCTCAGGCGACACCTGAAGAGGGTTGATGCGTCGGCCCTCTTTTTGGCGATTTCTTTACAGCATATTTGATATGACCGCATAGGGCCGTGTGGGGAAATGTCATTTTTAGAGTACTATTCCTATTAAGTGGCCGCTCAAAGCGGTCATGTCGCAAGATGCTGATCCAACCGTCGAAGCACCTGAACTCATCGTTCATTCGCCTGGAAATCACGAAGGTGTTGTCAACGATGTCGCTCTCTCGTGCCGCGAACGATACCGTCAAGATTCTTTCGCAAATTGATTTAGCCGTCCTCGGCCCCGTCCTCTTCTAGCCCTCTGCCTTTCACTTCGACTCGTCCATCTCCTCCAGCCTCGACATATCCAGGTACCTCTTCTTGCTCCACTCGTGCTCTACTATGTACTTCAGCCTCGCCGTCGCCAGCCTGAGGGGTGAGCTTTCGTCCGGAAAGGTCCCGACGACCCTCGTCCTGATCCGGCGCCAGTGCTCCGGCGGGAATTCCGTGTAGACAAGCGTTTCGGCGAACCCGTCGCGCACCGTTCTCGTAGCCGTCCCGCGGAGCATTGGCGCGCCGAGCTCGATTCCCCCGAGGCCCGTGATGAACCCTCTCGCGTAGTGGCCGCTGCGGCAGGTCTCCCGGCCCCGACAAGCTCGGACGCCTCTCTTTGAGCAGCGCGTCGATCGACCCATCGTCGACCGATGCGATGTTTACAGACGCAGCTCGTGCCCCTTTCGTCGATGATTTGTTGTTTGGTCGCCTGAAATCATATGACGACGCGTGGACCGTGTTCCTCTATGTGTTTATCAATTTGTGAAAGAAATCATGCGTCACATCCTTATGCGCAACTACTTTCCCTATGGGTTTATTGAGACTGCCCAAGACGGATTGTTGGTCGTTGGAGAATGGTTTGCTCACCTTTTCTTAAGGCCCTTGATCTGGATTTCCCAGTCGCCCTACAACGCTCTTGCAATGAGTGTGTAGTGGTCATTGCCCAAACGTTTCTGACAATCTATGCGCTGTTTAGGAACATGAACTACTACGACATGAACGCCCCGTTTCTTGAGAACTTCTTCAACGCCGTTAAGGGCGCGGCGCTGAAGCCGTGCACGGCGATCTTGGGTGAACACGCGATATATGTGTTGTGCAAGAAGAAGGGGGAGTGAGGAGGCCGTTGTTCGCCTCGAGCGAGTGTTTAGGGCGCTCGTTTCGCTGCGCCGATCAAGGGCTCTATTGAGGGGTAAGATTGATTAGGGAAATTGAAAGTGGGGTAGAGGAGACGAGAATGGCACAACGTGAGTATGATAGCTTCGCTATTGGAGTGCTAAATGACGGCAATGCAGTTGCGCCGCTTGATTTGTCAATTAATGTGTGGGCCGATGTTGGACATACTTCTGAGATAGATTTTGGTATCCAGATTCCACATAGGGATGATATTTCCGGGTTTTTCATTTTCGTCCCGTTCCAAATTGAAAAGAACGATGTTGTTGACCTTTCTACTTCGTTTAGTGATAACGAATTTAACCAAGTCTTGTTTAACCGGGACTGCGAAACAACATGTCGTCTTAATCGAACGGTAGTTAAGGATGCCGGTGGTAATTCGTTGTTGGTCCTTCCTATTTCACGGAACGATCGTTTGTCTGTCGTTAATCTGGATGGCGGATCCCTGCTTTCGTTTTATTACGATCCCTCGGCTTTTCCCCACGACCATTCGTCTTTGTACTTTAGAATACGATTGCCTTTCGTGTCGCTTAACGGCTTGCTGTCTGGTCCCGATGATATGAGAGAAGTAATAACAGGACCCATTGTTCCTTTTCGGACTATGAACTCAATTGCCGTTAACCAGGTTAGAGGTCTTCCGAGTTCAATTGTTCGTAGGCTTGTTGATTCGAAAACCTATATTGGCGACACGCACATCGCAGTTATTGCTCCGCGTCAATGGGAGGTAAATTCCTTTCTTACGCCGTATAGGGTTAGGCCATTGGAAAATGTTGCCTGGGAAAAATATCAACCCCGGTTGAAAAGCGGCAATGCGATCCTGCACTCAAGTGGCTGCGACATGTTTGTATATCAGTGGCTTATATCTGACAGTAATACTTCGTTGCAGCTAGAGTTTTCGCGGAAACGCATCACCTTTCTAACTTTACTTTTTTACCTTGCTATTCTTTTTCTATTAAACCTTCTGCGCGAAGTCTTAATTCGTTTGGTTTTGTGATCGCCGAATAGGTCGTCCTTTATATGATTGGATTGTCATGACGAAGAGCACGGTAGCCACGCTTAAAATTCGACCATCTATTTTCGATTTGATTCGCAAAGGCATAAAAGAATATGAAATCAGAGACTCTTCGTTGGAGGGGGTCGACATTATATGCTACCTGGATAGCGAGACAGGTGCGTTTCTTGGGTCTTTTACTGTTGATGACGTTGAGCGTGTTGGCCGAAGCGCCGATCAACAGACTATTGAGCGCTCTGGTGTTGACGTTGATACCTTCTTTGAATTGTTTCCTCCTGCTTCGGTTGGCGGTCCTGATGCTTTGTGGGTCGCCAAACTTCAAAAGCCTGTTGATATCAATGATGCACTAGGGATTGGTTGAGACTATGGTTCAAGATGACTATATTCAACAGCTGCCGTTTTCGGAAGTTAACCTGGACGACCCTTTTTTCGATAGCCTTAAATTCTCTTATCTTGGTTTTGATGAATGGTTCAGCAGAAAAGCAACAGGCGGAGAGTCCGCTTATTTTGCATTCGACTCGCACAACAATCTGATTGCGATGCTTTATCTTAAAGAAGAAAGTGGTCTTGAAGAGGGCGTAACTCCTCGGATGGATTTTCCTCGTCTTAAGATTGGTACATTTAAGGTTGATTTCGATCACCATACGGGAATTGGAAAGCGCCTGCTTGCAATTGCTTTACGCGAATTTGCCAAATCTGGACAGAATTTTCTTTACGTAACAATGCATGATAACGAAAATACCTCTTCGCTGGCAAAGTTGCTATACAAATATGGCTTTAGCTTTTGGGGATCAAAAGATCAGGAGACGGTTTTGTACAAGACCAGGCCCTGTTCCGATGACGACACTTTCAGTCGTTATCCCTTTGTAAGCCGGTCTTTGGGCAACTGCTGGATATTGTCCATACGCCCTGAATATCATAAGAAGCTATTCGGTGATGTTCATTTAACAAGCGAGTCAGGCCAGCCTAAAATTGATGAAAGATGCCTGAACTCGATTGAGAAGATATACCTTTCCGGTTCGCAGAGTGCTGCGGATATGGTGGAGGGCGATAAAGTTATTATTTACCGAACTACTGACTATGAGGGACCAGCTCATTATCGTTCGGTCGTTACGTCAGTGTGTTCTGTAGTTAAGGTGGTCAATCTTAACTATTTCAGGGATGAGGAAGATTTTCTGAAAAAGGTTCGCGGTAAAACGGTTTTTACGTTAGAGGAATTGAGATGCTTTTGGCAGACGAAAAGATATCCTTGGCTGATCTGTCTTCTGTTCAACTTCCCGCTGGAGCGCTATCCTAACCGCAAGCAATTGTTGGATTGCGGGTTTATTGATGACGGGCGTCTTGTTTGTGAGCGCACATCTCAAGATGCAATGGACGGAATAATGGCACTGGGGAATGCCGATGAAAGCTTTATTGTCGATTAAATCCGAGTTTGTTAAGCGGATTTTATCTGGTGAAAAAAAATATGAATACCGGCGTCGTGTGTTTGCCCGCGACGATGTTGAAGCGATCGTAATTTATGAGACGCTTCCGGTTGGTCGTGTTGTTGCGGAAGTCGAAGTCGAAAAGGTTCTCAAAGATACTCCGTCCGCGCTATGGGAAGAAACTCATAAAGACTCAGGAATTACTGAACAGTTTTTCTTTTCTTATTTTTCTGGGCTTGAGCAAGCCTGTGCTATTGAGCTCGGTAACGTCAGACTTTTCGATAACCCGCTTTTACTGTCAGAATACAATCCCGATTTGACACATGCCCCGCAGTCATTTGTTTACGTTGAATAAGGGAGTTCGTTTGTAATTGCTATGCGGCACCGCTGCTATTACGCTACGGCACCGGAGCCGATGTGGGCTCCGGTGGCAATTTGTTGCTGGCGGTCTGCCTATGCAGTTGGGGTGTACAAGATACTTCAGCAAGATTTGCGTCATGGGCTTACAGCCGCGGGGATAGCGTGTCTTTTACTGGGTTATTAGGGCTGAATATCACACAACGGCACTGTCAATATTGCGCTGGGCACCGGGGCCGAAGCCGATCGCGGGTAGTGTCGAGAAAGTTGGTGTAGAGCCCGATCCGAAGCGAGTCGGCCCGGCGTCCTAGAATCTGGAATACGGTTGATATCCTATGCCGCCTCGGCCCTGTCCGCAAGCTCGAGGCCGGACTCGAGCATCTTCCTGGCCTCCGCCTCAAGTCGCGCCCACTCGACGGGACCGTCGATTCCCCGAGTGCGACCGTCATCGTAGAGCTCGTTCATCCTCGCCTCCGAGAAGTACCTGGACTCCTGCCACATCTCGTCCTGCTCGCACATGACCGCGCCCGCGAGCCGCGCCAGCGAGCCAGTGGAGGGGAACACCTGCACGTTGGGCGGCCGGGGCTTCCTTGCTGTTTCATTTCCCGTAATGAGCTCCTTGTCATTTTCGATGTGACAACCGCTATCTATTTGATAAGTCATCCCATTTTTGAACAAGCTCGACCGCTTCTGATTCGTGAATAGCAGATGGGCGGGGCTCTTTTTCGGGGTTTGTTGCAAGACAAATAGCCGCCAGAAACGACTTTGCGGTTTTAGAGAGACGGGGGTACCATTCTTGCTGCCAGATTGTTTGAATGTAATTGTTGGATAAAATGCTGTTGGCGCTAGATCGGAGCTCAAACCTGGAACTTGGCATGCTGCTTAGACTTGTCCAGCAGGCCATTTGCTGAGAGGAATACAGGAGGTTGCACTCAGGGTCTGTTGAAAGATTCTGCTCAAATTCCGCCCAGTTGCTGAAGTCAAATATGGCGTCCATTGCCTTCCACATGGTAAAGAGATCTCGGTCCGCAGATTCAAGGCATGAACGATAATTGCAGCTCATCCAGTTTGAAAACAGTCGAGCGAGTGCGGCAAATTGCTCATCGGTTAGTAGCTGGTTGTCGGGAGATTCTTCCCTGTTTCTTGATAGATTTTCATCTCGTAACAGATATAAAAGACAGCGCGCCTTTAGCACCTTATCGTTGATTAAGCTAATTAACCAAGCTCCCATATCTGGCTTTCCAATTTTTGCCGCAGAAGTGTTGAATAATCTAGAGAAAGACTCCCTTACATCCCTAGATGAGGTGGCAATTAAAGGAGAAAGGCTAGATATGATTAGGAGTGAGCCTTGCGCTATGGCTTTGCATCGTTCTGTGTCGAGAGAACGAACGGTAAGCATTAGTTGCCCTGCGATTGCCATTTGTTCATTACTGCTTCTTAGCGTGCAGACAATGTCGCGGATCTCAAATGCGGAGTTGTGATTGCTAATGGAGTTAAATTGTTCTCTTGTGATACCCGATGAACATCCTGCTCCAAAGTATAGATTGAATAGGTTTCTGTTGGTTATCCGACCGTGTAAGTACGCTTCGTCGGAATCAACCGAATTGAGGGCTTGGGAATTTGAGTTTTCTGATAAGGAGGGGAATACCGTTCCCAGCCATCCGGGGTTTAATGCATAGTGCCTCATTTGTTTGTCTATCAGCCTGCTGAGTTCTTCGCGAAGTTCAGCTTTTAGTCCCGTTTCATTTTTTGTGTACGTTTCGCCAAATAAATACCTCGCGTTATCCCAAAGCCAGCAATATACATCTGGCAGAAGCGTTTGAATTGTCGATAGTGCAAAAAGGTCCGCCACACATATATCGTTGCGGAGACGAGCGAAATTAGACTCAGCACAGTTTTTGATGCGGCAGATATCTCTTGGCGTTTTGATCAAAGGGGAAACGATTTTGTTCAAGACGTCCGAAAGATAGTTCTGATCCTCGAGGGCGAAGGATGATCTTTTCTGCAAATCCTCAGCGATTATATTTATTTGCTGAGAAATATCTGATTGAAATAATCTGGGCATTTCGATTGGCAGCTGGATGATTTTGTCAAGATATGCTGCCCCATCAGCCCTTTGAACATTGCAAAGGGCACTTTCAACAACGGTTCTGTCAAAAGACAATAAATATACGATATGCGGGAAAGATGCGGTCAATGTGACTAGTTTAAAGATCTGACAAATCTCGGCATCGGATAAACGATCTATATCATCAATAACTACAACAATATTTGTTTGACGTTCTTTCAGATAGCCATCGATAGTTGTCTTCATATGATCTAAGGAGGTGGTATTTGTTAAGTGCTTTCCGATTTTGGAGGTAAACGCCTTTAATAGCCATTTCCCAACAATGCCACCGCCCGCAACGGCGCTTGGCAGGGGTCCCGCTAGAAGGGATGTGACTTCCGTCACGGTAGGATAAGAGATGCTAGCCGAATATAGGGAAAGGGCTTCTCCCAAGTCTTTCTTCTCCGTATCTTTTATGCATCCTGTTTTTCCCAAGAGAGACTCTTTCAAAAGTTGAAAGAATCCAGTTAAAAGCTGTTCCTGAGACTCAAAGCGCCAGGGATTAAATCTAACGAGAGCGGGGACGTTGAGGTTCCTTTTGCGCTCTTCATTAAGACATACTTCAATTAAATTAATGAGAGAGGTTTTGCCGCTACCCCATAAACCGTTTAGGCTGATTGTAAAAGATGAGGTCGATGCATCGACGGCACTTATGCATCGTGTGATTTCCTGTGCAAGGTCCTTGTATCGATATGAGTCTTGATCAAGGCCAGTAATGGGTTCGTCATTGATTATATTAAGCACCTTGCTCGACATGCGGCGCCTCCGTTGGATGGACGGACATTAGCGGATTTAATTATAGGAGTGTGGTTAAGTGGTAAAGCCAAAACTGGAATTAACCGAGGCAGACGCTAGGCGTCTGGCTTTTGCCCAGCATCTTATTATGAGAGCGCATGAAGACGCGCGGCTTCCTTCTCCGTTAAATGCCGCGGCTGTGCTTTCTGCACAGGACGCGGTAGAAATGGTTCTAATTGTTATTTCCCAAGCGCTCGATCTCGATCCGAACAAGTATCAATTCATGGCCTTTTGGGAAGCGTTTGCTAAGCGAGGACTTGAACTGCCATATAAGGAGTCAATGAGGCGCCTTAATGACTGTAGGGTCGCCATTAAGCATAGGGGATCTTTCCCGTCGACGTTTGATATTGAGCGTGTTGTTGCGGATGCCGAGGCGTTCGTTGGCGATTCTATTGCATGCGCTTATGGAGCCGACCGAGCTGTTGAAGGACTATTTGGTTTTATTACCTATGAGGGAGTTCGTGAACACCTGAGGAAAGCAAAGGTGCATCTCGAGGAGCATGAGCGCACCGCATCTGTTGAAGAGTCCGCTCTTGCGTTTGATGAACTTCTAAATGAGTATTGGGGTGCCCGATCTATGGGGCCTGGCTCCTCTCCTTTTTCGTTTAACAAGTTCGGGCGATTTGACGCGGCATCTTCCTGGGTTCCTGGCGACCACGGATTTAAGGACTTGCGGAATCACGTAGATAAAACGGTGAAAACAGCCGAGGCTATGGATGAGGCCCTTCGCGTGCTATCCCTGGGGCTGAATATGGATTCCTACATGGTCTTTAAAAGCCTTACGCCCAGTGTATTTCACTTCGCTGGCGGACGCACTGAGTGTTATTGGCTCGCCGAAACCCAGGAGTCCGCTGAGTTGAGTGATGATCCTGCTGATTGGTGCTTCGGTTTCGCTTTTGAGGCAGCGCTCGAGTTGAGCTCTCACTCCAATCCGGCTCCTGCTATGTCTGCTCTGCTCGAAGAAGGCCGTAGAATCGTAGAAGAGCGTTCTGAAGCGGAGTTTAAGCGGCGAAAAGCTATGAAGGGTGAATTAAATGAAGGCGAAGGGGCTTGAGAAGATTACTCCCGTTCACCAAGACATTCGTGTGTTGAAGTCTGCTCGAGGGATCCAAGTGGCTCGATTGCTTATCCTGCGCAAGGGGGAGGGGATGGTCTTAAGACATCTTCGATAATCTTTTTTGGCCATTCGCTCTCGCGAACCGATTATTCGTACTTTGAGTCTATTTTTAGCACGGTGGATTTGTATAACGGGCATACCAGCCTGGTCTTCCTGTACTCAAACTACGCCAAGGGTGTTCGCGAGTCAGAGGTGGCCAAGGTTCTTGCCCTCCTCGATTACTATGGCAGTTCGCTCGGTATTGCCGGGAGTAGCAACAACCTCGCACACAAGCTCATGCTGGAGGGCAGGCTCGTCGTTCGGGAGATTTAGGTCGATTTGCCTATGTCGGAAATGGGTCGGCTCTGCAAGTAGCCGCTGCGGTATGATGTCCTAAATAAAAAACGAAAGCCTGCTATGGGTTATCGTTTTGCAAGGGGGTTCCTTCTAAGCGGAGGGCATCCCCTAGTTTTTTGCTAGAGACTGGAGTCGAACAGCCGCATTGCCACTTGTTGTTCTGTTGGGCCGTTTTACGTTACGGTAAAATGCTCTTAGTGATGCAGTCGTCGCGGACTCTACGTGAGGCGATGACAAAGAAGGGTCGTTGTTCGGTTTTCCGGCAACGGCCCTTTGACGTTTCCGCGACAACTGGATGTTGTCGCGGATGCCTTCATTGCTGCGTGGGCTTTCGATCTGGGTCTGTAATTCCGGAAGTATGCGGTAAATTCCGGCTTCCACGGGCACACCGCCCTTTTCGCGCAGAGAAACCGCAGTTAGAGGCGTTGCGGCATTCCGGTGTACTCGGCATATTTTGAATTTGCCGCATACTTCCGGTTTTTGCCTCTGTGGCAGGCTGTGTCCACTTATATTCCAGGCTAGATAATGGACATAACAGCCAATTCCGTCTCCATACAAAAACGCCGGCAGGGGCGAAATTGCTCCTGCCGGCGTTGGTGTGCCTGCTTATGCTTTTTTGGCTCTCGTAGAGGCCCGTTTTGGACTCTTACGCCTCCGTCGGCTCCACACCAAGCTCGTTGCGGACGAGCTCGAATGCCGCGGCGATGGCCTTGTCCATGTCGTAGTACTTGTAGCCGCCCAGGCGACCGGCAAAGATCACATCGCCCTCCTGCGCCGCAAGCTCCTCGTACTGCTTGTAGAGGGCCTCGTTCTTTGCGTCGTTGATGGGGTAGTAGGGCTCGTCGCCGGGCTTCCAGTCGGCCGGGTATTCGCGCGTGATGACGGTCTTGTCCTGCGTGCCGAACTCAAAGTGCTTGTGCTCGATGATGCGCGTGTAGGGGATCTCGCGCTCGGTGTAGTTGACCACGGCCACGCCCTGGTGGTCCTGCTCGTCGAGCGTCTCGGTCTCAAAGCGCAGGCTGCGGTACTCCAGCGTGCCCAGCTTGAAGTCGTAGAACGCGTCGATGGGGCCGCAGTAGATCGTCTTGGCGGCGATATCGGGCTCGGCGGCGGCCAGCTCCTTGTACTCCACGCCGCAACGCACCTCGACGCCCTCGAGCATGTTGGCGACCATCTTGGTGTAGCCGCCCATGGGGATGCCCTGGTAGCGGTCGTTGAAGTAGTTGTTGTCATAGGTGAAGCGGCAGGGGAGGCGCTTGATGATGCTCGCGGGCAGGTCGCGGCAGTCGCGGCCCCACTGCTTCTCGGTGTAGCCCTTCACGAGCGTCTCGAAGATGTCGCGGCCCACGAGGGACAGCGCCTGCTCCTCGAGGTTGGCCGGCTCGCCGATGTTCTCGGCGGCCACCTGCTCGGCGATTTTTGCCTTGGCGTCCGCCGGCGTGACGACGCCGGGCCACATCTTGGCGAAGGTGTTCATGTTGAAGGGCATGTTGTACATGTTGCCGTGGAAGTTGGCGACCGGCGAGTTGACGTAGTTGTTGAACTCGGCGAAGCGGTTGACGTAGTCCCAGACGTCCTTCATGGAGGTGTGGAAGATGTGGGCGCCGTAGCGGTGGACCTGGATGCCCTCGACGTCCTCGGTGTAGATGTTGCCGGCGATGTGATCGCGGCGGTCGATGACCAGGACCGACTTGCCGGCGCGCTTGGCGGCGTTGGCAAAGACGGCGCCCGAAAGGCCGGCACCGACGACGAGGTAATCGTACTGGGACATGGGTATGCTCCTTTGTATGTCAATCGAACAGTTACTTAAGTTTTGGGACAAACGCCACTGGGTCATTTGTCCCAGGGATTAGTGTAGCAGATGCTCTTTCAGCAGCTCCAACGCATGGGCGTAGCCCTGGAGGCCTTCGCCGGTGATGGTGGCAAAGCAGGCCAGGCGGGCGTAGCTTACCTGGCGGAAGTCCTCGCGCGTCTCCACGGCGCTGATGTGGACCTCGACGGCGGGGATAGCGACGGCCTTGAGGGCGTCCAGGATCGCCACGCTGGTGTGCGTGTAAGCTGCCGGGTTGATGACGATGCCGTCGACCTTGCCGTATGCCTCCTGGATCTTGTCGACGATGCTGCCCTCGTGGTTGGACTGGAAGACCTCGACCTCGTCGAAGCCCTGTGCAGCGCCGGCCTCCTTGCAGATCTGGACCAAGCGGTCGTAGTTGTCGCTGCCGTAAATGCCCGGCTCGCGAATGCCGAGCATGTTGAGGTTGGGGCCGTTGATGACGAGTGCTTTCATGGCTGCCTCCTTTGTGGTTGGTCGGGCGGTGCGACGGAATGGAAAACCACCACAATGGTGCCTGTCCCCTTTGTGGTGGTTTTGGTTAGAGAGCGGGTGGGAGGGTGTCGAGGAGAGCTCGGGCGGTGTTGGCTGCGCAGTCGCGCGAGTCGATGATGTAGTCGGCCCAGGCGCGGTAGCGCGGCATGCGCTGCTCGGCCAGCTTGTCGATACCGTCGCGGGCGGTGATGGGGCGACCCTTGTGGGCGAGTTCGTCGAGCTTACGGTTGAGCATCACGATCTGGCTGTTCTGGTGCAGCAGCGGGTAGTTCTCGTCTCGCGTGACGACGCCGCCGCCGGTGGAAAGCACCAGGCCGCTGCACTTGGAGAGGTCGGCCAGGGCCGCCGTCTCCTGCTCGCGGAAGGCCGGCTCGCCGCGCTCGACGATAAAGTCGGCGCAAGGCATGCCCAGACGCTCCTCGAGGGCACGGTCCAGGTCGATGTGCTCGCGACCGGTGAGCAGGGCGATCTGCTCACCAACGCGGGTTTTGCCCGAGCCCGGCATGCCGATCAGGGCGATGTTCTGCTCGCGGTGAGACAGGCGCTCCGTCACGTCCAGGATGCGCTCGCGCGGGGTGACCTGGCCGATATAGCGCTCGACGGCTTGCGCCGCCTGGGCCACAAGCATGAGCAAACCGCCGATGCAGGGGATGCCGCGACGCTCGGCCTCGAGCATAAGTCCCGTGCGAGCGGGGTTGTAGACGATATCGATGACGCCCTCGAGCGCGCCGAGGCCCTCGAGCGTGCAAGGCGCGTCGGGGCAGTGGGGAAACATGCCCGCAGGGGTGCAGTTGACGAGCAACGTGGCGTCGGACTGCTGTGCGATGTTGTCGTAGTTGACCTCGCTCGTGCGTCCCACGGGCACCACGATCGCACCCAGGTCGCCCAGCACCATACTTGCCGTGGTGCCGGCGCCTCCGGTGGCTCCGAGCACGAGGACCTTCTTGTCGGCAATCTCCACGCCCAACTCCTCGACCAGGCACTGGAAGCCGAAGTAGTCGGTGTTGTCGCCTCGCAGACGGCCATCGGGCAGACGCGTAATTGTGTTGACGTTGCCCATGCGTTCGGCGATCGGGCTCAGCTCGTCCAGGTAGTCCATGACGGCACGCTTGTAGGGAATGGTCACGTTGGTGCCCTCCCACTCGTCGCCCGTCATAAAGGCCTCGAGATCCTCGGGCTCGCGCTCAAAACGCACGTACTCAAGCCCCGCGAGCTCCTTGTAGATGGTCGGGGTGTAGCTGTGGCCCAGCACGCGGCCCAGCACGCCGTAGGGGCGGGTTGTGGCGACGTCAGTCATCTAGAGCACCTCCGTGTAGCTGCCAAAGTAGGTGAAGCTCTCGCACACGTCGTCAATCGAGTCGAGCAGGTCGTCGAGGGCCTTGCTGCCAAAGGGGCAGTCCAGATCGAAGTAGAACATAAACTCAAAGTCGCGCCCGGGGATGGGGCGGCTCTCGAGCTTGATAAGGTTGATGTTGAGCGCATAGAAGCGCTCGAGCACTCGATAGAGCGCGCCCGGCTCGTTGGCCGTGGTGATCATGAGCGAGGTGCGGTTGGCACCGGGGTAGACGCGCGGCTCGCGGCTGATGACGACAAAGCGCGTGTAGTTATTGTCCGAGTCCTGAATGTTGGACTCCAACACCTCCAGACCGTAGAGCGCCGCGCAACTGCGCGAGGCGATGGCGGCGACGTCGGTGCGCTCGGAGTTGGCGACCATCTCGGCCGACATTGCCGTGTTGGGATACTTGGTGGCGTGCAGATCGTGCGCCTCGATAAAGCCGGCGCATTGCGCGATGGCCTGACCGTGGCTATAAACCTCACGAACATCCTGTAGCTTGGTGCCGGGCTTGACGAGCAGGTTGTGATCGATCTTGAGGCGCAGCGAGCGCACGATATGGAAATCGAACTGGGCGAGCAAGTCGTAGACGGCGTTGACCGAGCCCGCGGTGGAGTTTTCGATGGGCAGTACGCCAAACTCGCAGAATCCGTCGCGCACAGCGCGCATGACACCTTCGAAGGTGTCGAAGAACGCGATATCGGGCACGTCGAAGAGCTTGCACGCGGCGATCTGGCTGTAGGCGCCCTCAACGCCCTGGCAGGCGACGCTGGCAGTCTGGGGGAAGGGCGTGTCGAAGGCCTCGGCAGTGGCGTGGGCCTTTTGCGAGACCGTGATGCCCTTGAGTTCGTTGATATAGCGCTGCTGCTTGGCCTTGCTCATGCTCATGAGGAGGCGGAACAGCGCGATGGTCTGCGCCTCGTAGCGCTCGGGCGCGCGACCGGCAAGGTTGTTGAGCTTGGAGCGCTCGCGGGCGGGGTCGAAGACGGCCTTGCCCATCTCGATTTTTGATTTGGCGACCTCGGTGGCAATGTCCATGCGCTCGACAAAACTGTTGAGGAGCGTGGTATCGATGCCATCGATGGTCTTGCGGATGTCAGCAAGGTCCATAGGGACCCCTTTCACTGGGTGGGCGTGAGGGGGCCGGAGTTGGCCCCCGGAGATTTTTAACGCTGGGCGGCGTCTTCTAGGAGGGCGTCCCAGATGGCCAGCGCTGCGGCTGCTTCGGCTACGGGGACGGCGCGCGGGACGATGCAGGGATCGTGGCGGCCGTGGACCGAGAGCTCGGCATTTTCCATAGCGTCCATGTCCACCGTCTGCTGCTCGCGGCCAATGGAGGGCGTGGGCTTTACGGCCATGCGCCACATGACGGGTGCGCCGGTCGAAATGCCGCCCAGGATGCCGCCGGCATTATTGGACTCGACCTCAATCTTGCCGGTCTCGGCGTCGATGCGATACGGGTCGTTGTTCTCGCTGCCGCGCATGGCGGCGACGGCAAAGCCCATGCCAAACTCCACGCCCTTCACGGCGGGAATCCCAAACGCGATCTGCGCGATGCGGTTCTCGATGCCGTCGAACATGGGGTCGCCGATGCCCGCGGGCAGGCCGTAGATGCCGCACTCCACGATGCCGCCGATGCTGTCGAGCTCGTCGCGCGCGGCCAGAATCTCCTCGCGCATGCGGCCTGCTGCGGCGGCGTCAATGCACGGCAGGTCGTTCGAAAGGATCGCCTTGCGGTCGGCCTCTCGATAGACCATGTCGTCCATCGGCAGATCGGAGATGCCGCCGATCTGCGCCACATGCGCCATCACGTTAATGCCGCGGGCCTCGAGCGCCTGCAGCGCGATGCCGCCCGCGATGCACAGGGGCGCCGTCAGGCGGCCGGAGAAATGTCCGCCGCCGGCGACGTCGTGCATGTTGTGATACTTCACGCGCGCAGGGAAATCCGCATGGCCCGGGCGGGGCTTGCGGCGCAGCTCGGAGTAGTCCTTGGAGCGCGTGTTGGTGTTCTCGATAATCGCGGCGATAGGCGCGCCCGTGGTGTGTCCATCAACTATGCCGGCGATAATGTGGGCGGCGTCGGCCTCGCGGCGCTTGGTCGCCGTTTCGTCGCGGCCGGGGGCGCGACGGTCCAAAAAGGCCTGCAGCTGCTCCTGATCAACGGCGATACCTGCCGGAACGCCATCGAGCGAGCAGCCGATGGCGGGGGAGTGCGACTGGCCGAAGATGCTTACGTGCAAGACGTTGCCAAAGGTCGAGGACATGCTATTCCTCCTCGAGCGTGACCTTGCCGCCCAACAGGCGGTAGTGGTCGAAGAAATCGGGATAGGACTTGTTGACGGCCTCGGCGCCGTGGATCACGACCTCGCCGGTGGCGCGGCTTGCGGCGATGGCGGCCATCATGGCGATGCGGTGGTCGTTGTGCGAATTGACCTCGCCGCCGATAAAGGCATCGACACCCTTGATGATGAGGTCGTCACCGGCGATGCGCACCTGCGCGCCCAGCGCGGTGAGCTCGCGGGTGGTGGTGACCAGGCGGTTGGATTCCTTGATGCGCAGGCGCGCGCAGTCACGGATGAACGTGCGGCCCTGAGCCAGCGATGCCACGGCCGAGATGACGGGCACCAGGTCCGGAATGTCGTGGGCGCTCATCTCAAAGCCGGCGAGCTTGTCGGACTGGACGGTCGCGGCGTTCGTGGAGCGCACGATACGGGCGCCAAAGCGCGAAAGCGCGGCGAGCACGTTGCGGTCACCCTGTGCGGAGCTCAGCGACACGCCCTCGACGGTGATGGGGTCGGTACCGATGGCACCGGCGCACAGCCAAAAGGCGGCGTTGGACCAGTCGCCCTCGACGGCTACGCTGCCGGGCGTGCGGTACGAGCCGCTGTTCACGCGGAAGTTCGTGACCTCGGGCTTGCCGTCCTTGGCCGGAATGCGCTCGACGTTGACCTCGACGCCGAAGGCCTTCATGGCCTGGATGGTCAGGTTGATATAGGGGCGGCTTTCGATGAGGCCGGTCACCTGCACGCAGGAGGGCTGGGCCAGCAGCGGGGCCGCCAGCAGCAGGCCGGAGATATACTGCGAGCTTACGTTGCCCGGAAGCTCAAAGGTGCCCGGGCGCATGCGGCCGCTCGTCTTGAGCGGAAAACCGCCTAGGCCCTGCAGGTCGCAACCGGCGGCAATGATCTCGCTCGAGAGCGGGGAGAGCGGGCGGGCGCCCAGGCGGCCCTGGCCCACGAAGGTGGCCTCCGCGCCCAGCGCACACGCGACAGGCAGCATGAAGCGCAGCGTGGAGCCGCTTTCACCGCAGTCGAGCGTGCCGCCGGCAAGGGCCTTGAGCAGGCCAAATTCAACACTCTTCATGGTGGGGTGGACCTGGAAGCCGTCCTCGACGGTCTCGATGCGGGCGCCGAGCGCCGTAAGGCAGCGCACCGTGGCCTCGATGTCGGCGCAGGTCGTGTTGCAGGTCACGTGCGTCTCGCCGTTGGCAAGTGCGGCGCAGATGATGAGGCGATGCGCCATCGATTTGGACGCGATGGCGGGAACAGTGCCCTTGAGCGGGGACGGGGTGATGCGGGCTAACATGCGGAAACGTCTCCCTTCTGGCCGAGGCCCTCGGCAATTAAATCGTGGAAGGTGGAAAGCGGCGTGCGGTCGATGCTGCAACGGCCAATGTCGTGCGGAATTACCAGGTCGATGGTGTCGCCCGCGCGCTTTTTGTCGTGGAGCGCCTCGGCAAAGACGGCATCGGCATCTAGCTCGCAGCGGGTCTTGAGGCCGTGGCGGGCACAGAGCTCCTCGATGCGACCGGGCAGCTCGGCGTCGCAAATGCCATGCAGGGCTGCGGCGCGCGTGATGATGCCCATGCCGATCGAAACGCAGTTGCCGTGGCCGAGCTCAAAGTGCTCGCAGGCCTCGACGGCGTGCCCGGCGCTGTGGCCAAAGTTGAGGAGCTTGCGCTGATTGGTTTCGCGCTCGTCGGCAACGACCACGGCGCGCTTAATGTCGATATTGCGGGCGATGATGAGCGCCACGCGGGCCACGTCGCGGTTGAGCAGCTCAAGCGTGAGTGGGGTCTTCTCCAGCTCGGCGAAGAGCTCGGGGTCGGCGATCACGGCGTGCTTGACGACCTCGCCGCAGCCATCGGCGAACTGCTCGGGCGTGAGGGTTGCCAGGCACCCCACGTCGGCGATGACCACGCTCGGCTGCCAAAAGGCTCCGGCCAGGTTCTTGCCGGCTGCTAGGTCGATGGCCGTCTTGCCGCCGACCGACGAATCCACCATGGCGAGCAGGCTTGTGGGAATCTGCACAAACTTGCAACCGCGCATGTAGGTGGCGGCCACAAAGCCCGCCACGTCGCCCACGACGCCGCCGCCGAGCGCCACGATCACGTCGGAGCGCGAAAGCTCGTGCTCGGCCACAAACTCCAAAATGGCGACGTAGGTCTCGGCGCGCTTATGGGCCTCGCCGGCCTCGAAGGTGCAGATGCTCACCTCGTAGCCTGCGGATTCGAGGCTCTGCTTAACGGGCATCTGGTAGAGGGGGCCTACGTTGGTGTCCGTCACGATGACGGCGCGCGAGCCGCCGGCGGTGGCGCGTACGAGCGGACCTGCCTGCTCCAGCAAAAACGTGCCCACATGCACCTGGTAGGGGCGTGCGGTGTCGATATCGATGGTAATCGCCATAAGCTTCGGTCCTTTCGACCTGGCGTGATGGGTGGTCTAGTGGGAGGCCTCGTCGTCGAGCGCGCGCTTGATGCGGTCGCCCTCGGCAAGGAGATTCTCCAGATAGCGCTGGTCGCGGTCCTTAAGGGCGCGGCTGTATGCGCCGAGCGATTCGATCAGATGGTCGATCTCGAAGGCGAGCGCATCGGCGTCGTCGATCATGAGCTCGGACCACATCTGCGGATTGAGGTGCGCCACGCGGGTGAGGTCGCGGTAGCTGCCGGCCGAAAAGCCGTGGTGGACCTGAGCAGTCGGGCTCTTAACGTAGGCGTTGGAGACGACGTGCGCGAGCTGGCTCGTAAAGGCGATGACGCGGTCGTGGTCGGCGGCGCTCGTTACGCTGAACTTGCCAAAGCCCAGGGGACGTACCATCTCGCGCACCTGGCCCAAAAGCTCCAGCTTAAGTGCGTCGGCCACCGCGGGCGGAACGAGCACGAGCGGTGCGCCCTGGAACAGGTCGGCGCGGGAATGCGCGTAGCCCGAGAACTGCGTGCCCGCCATGGGGTGCGCACCCACAAAGTAAAAACCGTGCTCGCGGGCAAGCTTAAAGGCGCGCTCGCACACGATGCCCTTGACGCCTACGGTGTCGATCACCACGGGTCCCATGATGGCCTCGGTGTCGGTGGCATCGGCGAGTGCCTGGGCGTGCGCCTCGAGCCACTCGATGCAGGCCTCGGGGTAGCATGCCAGGACGATGATGTCGCATTCACCGAGCGTCTCGTCGTTGAGCTCGCCGGCAACGGTACCCATGCTGGCGGCCGTCATGACGTCGTCATCGGGGTCCCAGGCCAGCACGCGGACGCCCGCCTGCGCATAGCCGCGGGCAAAGCTGCCGCCGATGAGGCCCAGGCCCACGATGCCGGCGCACTTGGGGCCACCCTGGTTAACGCGCGCGTTTCTCACCGTACCCATGGGCTACTCCTGAACGGTCTCTTGGCAGACGACCTCGCGGATGGCGCGGATGCGGCGCATGGTGTCGTCGAACTGGTCGGGGGTGAGGGCCTGAGCGCCGTCGGACCAAGCGTGGCTCGGGTCGTCGTGGACCTCGATCTCCAGACCGTTGGCGCCGCAGGCAGTCGCGGCGAGCGCCATGGGCTCGACATAGCGGGTGTAACCGGTGGCGTGGCTGGGGTCGGCGACGACGGGCAGGTGCGACAGGTGGTGCAGCACCGGCACGGCGTTGAGGTCGAAGGTGTTGCGGGTGCGGGTCTCGAAGGTGCGGATGCCGCGCTCGCACAGGATGACGTTGTCGTTGCCCTCGCTCATGATGTACTCGGCTGCCATAAGCAGCTCGTCGACGGTGCCGGACATGCCGCGCTTGAGCAGGATCGGGGTCTGCGTCTTGCCGACCTCCTTGAGCAGTGGGAAGTTCTGGGCGTTGCGAGCGCCGATCTGCATGACGTCGATCTTTTTGTCGAGGAAGACCTGCACGTCGCGTGGGTCCATGATCTCGGTGACGATCGGCATGTCGAGCTCGGCCGAGGCCTCGCACAGCAGGTCCAGGCCGGCGGGGCCCATGCCCTGGTAGGCGTACGGGGAGGTGCGGGGCTTGTAGGCGCCGCCGCGCAGCATCGTGGCGCCGGCGGCCTTCACGCGGCGGGCGATGCGGATGAGGTTCTCGCCCTCGACGGAGCACGGGCCAGCGATGACCTGGAACTGGTCGCCGCCGATCTTGACGCCGTGGCCGCAGTCGATGACGGAGTCCTCGGGGTGGAACTTGCGGTTGGCGCGCTTGAACGGCTCGGAGACGCGCTGCACACGCTCGACGACGTCCATGGACTCGAGCAGGAACGGGTCGATCTTGGTTGTGTCGCCCACCAGGCCGATGATGGTCTCGTTCTCGCCGCGCGAGACGTCGGTCTTGAGTCCCTTTTTCTCAATCCAGTTGACGATATGGCTGACGGCCTCGTCGCTGGCGCTCTGCTTTAAAATTGCAATCATGGTGTGCCTCTCACCTCGATGGATAGTCCTTGCAAAAACGGCCCGCATTGCGAGCCGTTTTATATGGTGCATGAGAGTTTATACTATCTGACTCGCTTTTGCCGCCTAAAGCGTGCCGTCGCGGCGCGTCTTCCACGTAATTGCAAAGCTTTTTCTATTATTTTGTTAGCCCGTGGCGCACTTGGGTATAATGCCAACCGTTCGCCCTATTAGCTCAGGGGATTAGAGCGTCTGCCTCCGGAGCAGAAGGCCGTTGGTTCGAATCCAACATGGGGCACCATCGAACGTAAGACCGTCCGAACCTCGCATGGTCCGGGCGGTTTTCTTATACCGACGCGACGTGATGGGACGTGGTATGGCAGCAACGGATATCGAGCGCGGACTCTCGACCGCCGAGGTCGAGGAGCGCATCGCCGCTGGTAAGATCAACCGCAACATGGAGCTCAAGACCAAGTCGGTCAAAGAGCTCATCATCGAGAACCTCTGCACGCTGTTCAATTTGATCAACGTGGTCTTGGCGATTTTGGTGTTGCTGACCGGATCGTTTAAAAACCTGACGTTCCTGTTCGTGGTGTTCTTGAACACGGCAATTGGCGTCATTCAGTCCATGCGTTCTAAGCGGATGGTCGACAAGCTTACGCTGCTCACCTCTAAGAAGGCCATCGCGGTGCGCGACGGTGCCGAGGTGGAGCTCGACCTGGACCAGATCGTGCTCGACGATATCATTCGCCTGGGTCGCGGTGACCAGATTCCGGCCGACGCCGTGGTAGTGTCGGGCGAGGCGCTCGTTAACGAGAGCCTGCTGACGGGCGAGAGCGATCTCATCAAAAAGCAGCCCGGCTCCGAGCTCATGAGCGGCAGCTTTATCGACTCGGGCCTGCTGCGCGCCCGCGTGATCCATGTCGGCGCCGATAACTACGTGGCAAAGATCAACAACGAGGCCAAGTACGTCAAAAAGGTCAATTCCGAGATCATGAACGCGCTGAACGCCATCGTGCGGTTCGCGAGCATTATCATGATTCCGCTTGGTCTGGCGCTCTTTTCCTCGAGTGTGAGCGAGCTGTGGGATGCCGCGGGAACCCCGGGCGATAGCGCGCTTTCCTGGTGCTTTTCCGAGCTGCTGGCCGGTCGTGTGCCTTCTTCGGCGCTGCTGTCCACGGTGGGTGCCCTGCTGGGCATGATTCCGCAGGGCCTGGTGCTGCTGACCTCGTCGGTGCTCGCGATTGCCACGGTGCGCCTGGCTCGTCGCAAGGTGCTGGCACAGCAGCTCTACTGCATCGAGACGCTTGCGCGCGTCGACGTGCTGTGCCTGGACAAGACGGGCACCATTACCTCGGGCCGCATGGAGGTCGAGGGCACCTACCCGCTGCCTGTTGAGGGTGTTGGCTTTGGCGCGGACTCGGACGAGGCAGCTGTCCCCGTCGAGACCACGGTGCTCGACTTTGCGCTTGCCAACGTGGCGCGTGCGACCTCGGCAGATGCCAACGAGACCTGCCAGGCGCTGCTCAACTACTACGCCGATCGTCCGGTCGAGGTGTCCGAACCTCTGTCGGTCATTCCGTTCTCGTCGTCCAAAAAGTGGAGCGGCGCGTCGTTTGCGCAGGGCTCCTATGTAATGGGCGCCGCGCAGTTTGTGCTCTCCGTTCGCGCATTTGCGCAGGTCGAGAATCGTGTGGCCGAGCTCGCCGATACCTGCCGTGTGCTCGTGGTGGCGCGCGTTGACGGCTTTACGCCCGATGGCGATATGGTGGGCGAGGCCGAGCCCGTGGGCTTTGTGACCATCCGCGATGAGATTCGCACTTCGGCAGCCGAGACTATCGGCTACTTTAACGAGCAGGGCGTGACCCTCAACGTGATCAGCGGCGACGACCCGCGTACGGTGTCGTCGATCGCGCGCGTGGTGGGCGTGCCGGGCGCCGACGCCTACGTGGACGCCACGACGCTCGATACGCCTGCTAAGCTCGATGCGGCGGTGGACCGCTATCACGTCTTTGGCCGCGTGACGCCGCAACAGAAGCGCGAGCTCGTACAGGCGCTCAAACGCCGCGGGCACACCGTGGCCATGACGGGCGACGGCGTCAACGACGTGCTGGCGCTCAAGGAGGCCGACTGCTCCGTGGCGATGGCCGCCGGCTCCGATGCCGCGCGCAATGTGGCCGAGATCGTGCTTGTCGATAACGACTTTGCCTCGATGCCCGCTGTGGTGGCCGAGGGCCGTCGCTCTATCAATAACCTGCAGCGCTCTGCCGCGCTCTTTCTGACTAAGACGCTGTTCTCGATGGGCCTGGCGGCGCTGTGCATCGCCCTGCCGCCGTATCCCTTCGAGCCCATTCAGATGACGCTCATCAACTTCTTCTGCATCGGCGCGCCGGGCTTTGTGTTGGGCCTGGAGCCCAACAACGCCCGCGTGAAGGGGTCGTTCTTGACCAATGTGCTTAAGCGTGCGCTGCCGGCGTCGATTGCGGTCATTTTGGCCGCGGCGCTCGATATCTTTGTGGCGCGCGTATTTGGCTTTAGCCAGCTTACGCTTTCGACCATGTGCCTGCTCACGTCGTGCGCGGCGAGTGTCAGCCTGATCTGGCGCATCTCGCAGCCGCTCACGCCCTTGCGCGTGGTGCTTTTCGTGTTTGTCATCGCTGGTATTTTGACGGGCGTTATCGGGTTCCCGGGGCTGCTGTCGATTGCCAACTTGTCGATGGGTCAGATTGTCATCTTGGCGGTTATCGTCGTCTTTACCTGCGCGGTGTTCTTTAAGCTCGCCACGATGATGGACTCGCTTAAGCCCCGTCGCCGTCATGCGGCCACCGGCTTTGGCCGTGGCGTGCGTGTTCGCCTGGGTCGCGGCGGCGGCAAGGTGAGCTCGACGGGTTCGACGGCCGAGCGTTTTGCCAAGCGCTTCGCCGCCGACATGGCGCAGCGCCGCGAAGATCGCACCGTTCGCGAGGCCGAGGCCCGCGCGCTCGAGGGCGTGGCCCAGGCCCAGCCCAAGAAAAAGAGGAGTGCCGGAGCCAAGCGCTCCCGCGTGACGAAGTCCGCCCAAGGCATCAAAGTCTCGATGCCAAGCAAAAAGAAGAAGTAGCTACGCGCCCTGGCGATGTTGAATTGGTGCCTTGTTCCTGTGGGGCCGTGGCGATGTTATGCTCTAACCTCGATTGTTTGAATTGCTTCGAAAAGAGGATGCCGTGATCTGCCCGCATTGCCTTAAGACTATCGAGGACGGCGCCTCGTTCTGCCCCTATTGCAACGCCTATGTGGGTCCGGGCGATGGTCCCGAGCACACCGAGTTCGTGTTCTGTGAGGGTTGCGGTGCCCGTCTTTCTCCGCATGATCGTACGTGCCCCAAATGCGGACGCCCCGCTCCGGGTATCCTCTCTGAGGACGCGGCCGCATCCGACCTGGCAGCGGGCCGCACGGCGGGCTTTCCGCGCCTAACGCAAGAGCAGATCGATACCGAGGTGCCTCATGCGCCGGCCTCTGCCGCTGCGGTGCTTTCGGACGCCGCCGATCCTAACGAGACCTGCGTGCTGCCGGCTTTCGATAAGGATTTCGGTATTCCCAAGGTCGATATTCCCACGCCGGTTTCCCTGCACGACGATCCTCAAAAACCCAAGCGCAAGGTGCACCCCGACGAGGACGCCTATCACAAGCACAAGCGTCATATCCCCAAGCCGCTCATCGTCATCGCGGTTCTTGCCGTCGTTTGCGGCGGTGCCTATTGGTTCGTGACGGCCGATCCCATGGGTGTTATGCCCGACTTCTATGACCAGTTTGGCCAGGCCGCGCAGACGACCTTCCCTACGCGCCAAAAGGGCGAGGCGACTGAGGACGATACCAAGCAAGACGATTCTGCCGAGGTGGTCCAGGAAGAAACCGTGCTCACCGATGATCAGCTCTATACCAGGCTCGACGGTCTGTATCAGGCCATCGTGTCCTACGGTGACGAGGACCAGATCGGCGAGGTCATCGATTCCTTTAACAACGGCTATCTCCGAACGCCGCTGTCCACCCGCCAGGAGCTGTCGCAGAGTGCCTACGCCCTGCGCGACCAGATCAAAAAGACGCAAGATGAGCTTAACAACCTTAAGTATCAGGACGATACGGTCTATGCGGACGACATCGCCCACTTAAAGCAGCTTGCCGAGTGGATGTACGAGCGTGTCGACGTGATCTGCCAGAGCTGGGATATCTCGCTGTC
>USHZ01000007.1 GCA_900554595.1 uncultured Collinsella sp.
GATACCCAGACGGCTCAAGGAGTCTCCACAACTGGGACACATGGCCCATTTTTGATTAGTCGTTGGGGACGTACTTAAGCGAGTGCCCACTCATTTAAGTACGTCCCCAATGAGTACCCAATGACTGCCCGTAGAATGAGAGTGGATAATCTCCCATTTTTGACCTGTATGCAGGCTCAAAGTGGGAGATTATCCACTCTCGTCATTTGGGCGTCCAAAAATCCTCGCTCGTTTGGCACCTGGGGACGCTCCTTGCCGAATATGGCGGCTGCCGAATGTAGGCGCTGTCCTTGCTATGCCACGGTCACGGCAACCTGGGCGTAGCGGCTGCAGGGGCGCTCGGCGCGCGTCTGCACGGTAAGGGTAAGCACGAGGCGGTCGCCGGGCTGCGCGTCGACGGGCACGATAAAAGCGGTGCTCACCGTGCATTCCTGCCACAGCGAAAGATTCTGAGCGCCTGCATAGCTCGAAGGGTCCACGGCTACATCCCAATGTGCATCAAAGCCCTTGTCGTCGGGGTCGACGATGGTCGCTGCAAGGGTGACGCGCTCGCCTGCTGTAACGCTGCGGTCGGCCGTGACCTCGACAACATATGCCGGATGCGAGCAAGCTGCCGGATCATGGGCGCACCATTGCGCGCGGGCGGCAAAGTCTTCCTGATAGGCGCGCAGGTAGGGATTGGGGTTGTCGCCTGCGGGCGTGCCGATGGCGGCAAAGGCGGCGGGTGCGGCCGCATTGGGATGTCCATCAAGAAACATGCGGCCGAGCAGCGTGTCGAAGCCGCAGTCATCGATACCGCGCAGGCCAAACGGCAGCAGCGGAATATAGGTCATGCTGTCGCCTTCGGCCATAAAGTCGCCGCGCTCAAACTGTATCGCGGGCATGCCTTCTAGACCCCAATCCAGACGGGCATGCTTGCCAAACTGAAAGCGCTCGGGCTCGTTTTCGTAGACCCTACCATCGCCATAGAGCATATAGCGTGCCATGAGGGGGCCGTTGCCCTGCGTGAGGTTCTGCTTGGGCCAAGGAGCCTGAAACAACGGCAGCGTATCGGGCTGAGCCATCTTGGCGTCGACATAGCCGCCATACATATAGGGCACGCGCCAAAAGATGAGCTCGGGAAAGAGCTCGCGCCCATGGTCGAGCCATGAGTTGTCCTGCCCTACGCCATCGGCAACGCCCATAACGCGCACCTTTTGATAGACCCGCTGCTGCACGGCAGACCATTCGGGCGTGGCGCGATAACGCTCGGCAATGCTCATCAGGGCGCGAACGATGGTGTTCATGCCACCCCAGCTGAGCAGCCATAACGTACGTGGGTCATCATCCAAAATTGTCTGCGCAATTACGCGAGACCCCTCAGTTTCCTCAGTCACATCACCCTCAAAGGCAACATTTCCCACAAAGGTGCGCTCGATCATCTGGGCGGGCGTGGGAAACGGCGGCTCACCGGCAGCGGCCGCATTTGCCTGCAACTGCGGCCAAGCCTGGGCATATTCATTGCTCCAGAGGCTCTCAATCCAATGCTCGGGAAACGGCCGATACTCACGAAGCTCGCCGGCCAGCGGATCGGGTTCATGAGGCACAACATCCCAGGTATAAGAGCGACGCCCCTTAGTCCGCCAATGCGGATTTACCTCGCCCAGCGTATGGACGCCATCGCCAAGAAAGTGATACTGCGAAGCCGTGTACACCACAGCCTCAACATCAAGCAAATTAAGATACAGAGCCAAATGAACAAGCGAGTTCATATCGTCGACTTCCATATCGGTAGTAACAATCACCCGAGTCAACTTCTGGGACATAAGAACAGCTCCAACCACAATCATTTCAGCCAGTTACGCGCAAGGCAAGACGGGACCCACGCCCCCATCGCCACCGACCCGGCGTGCTGCCGGAAGCGGCCGACCAGCGTTTCGAACAACGTTAACTTAGGGGCTCTGATCTTTAGTTTTGTAAACATTCCGCAGCGCGAGCCCCGCTTATCCGACGCTCCGAAGGAGCAGGATGAGCGGGGCTCATGCGCGAGGACGTTTACAAAACTAAAGATCAGAGCCCCCGATGGGATGGTTACCTCGAAACCCTGGCCGACCACTCCCAACAGCCCACCGGCTCGCCGTCGATGAGTACGTTGCCCCCGTCGAAGTCTTGATAACACAGGTCGTTGAATTGGTGGATCCACACGCCATGGTTGAACGTCTTTTTGGCCGAGCCGTCGGCTTCGCGATACACGCCGGTCAGGTCCTCGACATGGCTAAAGTAGGTGAGGTGCACGTTGGCTCCGGCGTCACGTAGGCGTGCCGTGAGCGGCAGCACGGTCTGTTGCGGCGACACGAGCTCGTCGCCCTTGGAGTGCGTAAACCACAGCGGCGTCTTGGCGAGCGCGGCAACGTCCTCGTCCGTGGCGTTGTACCACGGGGCACAGCAGGGAAGGCCCGCGGCGAAGAAATCGGGGTAGTCGGCGCACAGGCGCAGGGTCATAAAGCCGCCGTTGGAAAGGCCGGCGACCACGATGCGGTCGGTGTCGATGCGGTCGGCATGCTCGGCGACAAACTCGTCGATAAGCGCCTTGAGCACGGGGGAGTAGATGCTCTGGTTGGAGTGACCAAGCTGCTCGACGCCGTTGTCCATCCAAAACGTGGGCGACTGCGGCACGAGCACCCAGGCAAAGCCGCCAAAGTAGCGCTGGATCTGCGCCTGGCTAATGGCTGTGACGCGGTTGCCGATATAGGCGCGCGTGGCACCTTCGCCCTGCGTGGCACCCTTGCCTTCGCCGGCGCCGTGCAGGTACACCACGAGCGGGGCCTTTTGGGGCACGACCGTGGCCTCGGGCGCGAAGGGATTGAAGCATGCTGAGTCCTCGGCCTTAAAGCTGGGCTCAAAGAAGCCGTATTCGAGCGCGATGCCGTCGACGGCGGTCTTTTGCGCGGCGTTGCTCCAGCCTTTGAGCGCGGGGCAGATATCGCTACGGCAGGTGTCGAAGACCAGGCCGCAGGTGGGATCGTCGCCGTCGTTGCCGGGAAGAGCTGTGAGCTGCGTGATGCGCAGCTGGTCATCGAGCATGCGCGAGCCCATGACGCCGCCTTCGATGGTCTTGGTCAGGCGCTGCTCGGCGACCTCGAGCGCCACATGGGTGCCCACGGCGAGCTTACGTCCGTTCTCGTCGCACGGATATGCGGCGAGAATGTCGATGTAACCCACGGAGGGCGCGGCATGGTCGGCGCCGCGCTCCTTGCGCATCAGAACCTCGCCCGAGCGCTCGTGACGCTCTACATATATATGGAAGGTGTTCGCGTCGATGTCGTTGGCGCGCACGGTGCAGGGCAGGTCGAGTACGACCTTGCTGATCCAGGGGCCAAAGTCGCCCAAGGTGGTGACGGTTGCGTAGGTACACAATTTGAGTTCCATGAGCTGCCTCCCTTGCGCCGCGAATGCTTGGCATCTGCGGCAATACAAACTAAACATGTTTAGTGTAATCTAGAATTGAAGAATAACCAGATGAACTCGGTAAACGGCAAAATTGAACACGTCGTGAACTACTAAACATATGTTTACTAGCTTCTAGCAGGGATTCTGTTGATGAGTTAACAGATCAGTGAGGTGTGCCTCAAAATAAAATCCCACGTAAATGGCTATATATCAATAGAGGGTCAAAGAGACCATCTCCCGCCATTCAAATACGTTCACCCCCGATTTCCTACCGTTCACCGGACTGTAGACGGCAAAATTGCCATAAATTCGGCGCTCCGTGTAAACTAAAGCCCGTAAACGTTCAGTAAACACCTTGTTTACGACAGCGTATCCAAGGGTTCGGCAGCCGTAAGGGGTTATAGCCGCCGGACCAAAGGCGTGCCTACGTCCAACTGGGTAGGCACACGAAGATATGGGGAGGGGTCCCATGGCAGTAGATAATAAGCAGATTGCCACCGATGTCCTCGAGCTCGTGGGCGGTGCGGAGAATGTTTCCGTTGCCACCAACTGCATGACGCGCCTGCGTCTGACGCTCAAGGATAACAGCAAGGCCGACGTGGAGAAGATCAAGAAGGTCAAGGGCGTTCTGGGTTGCCAGTTCGCCGGCAGCCAGCTCCAGGTCATCATCGGTCAGAACGTGCCCAAGGTGCTCGCCGAGTTCGTCGCCATGTCCGGCGTCAAGCAGGGTGCCGCGGTCGACGAGAACCTCGACGCTCCTAAGGAGAAGTTCGAGCTCAAGAACCTGCCCAACATCATCCTTGACTACCTGTCGGGCTCCATGACCCAGCTGATCCCGCTGCTCATGGCCGGCGGTCTGTTCCGCACCATCGCCGCGGTCCTCGGTCCCACCATGCTCGGCGTTCTCTCCGATACCGATCCGACCTACACGTTCCTCTACACCACCCTGTACGAGGCCACGTTTACCTTTATCCCCATCTACCTGGGCTATGCCGCTGCTAAGAAGCTCGGCGCCTCCCCGGTCCTGGGCATGCTCCTCGGCGGCGCTCTCATGGCCCCGTCCGTCGTGAGTGTCGCGACTCAGGAGGGTGGCGGAATCATCTCCGTCTACGGCATCCAGATCGCCGCTGCCAACTATCAGCAGTCCGTCCTGCCGATCATCCTTTCGGTGCCCGTCCTCTACTTCATCGAGAAGTTCTTTAAGAAGGTCATGCCCGACGTGCTCTCCACGGTCTTCACGCCGTTCTGCACCATGATCGTCACCATCCCCATCGCCTTCATCGTCCTCGCCCCGATCGGCAACGAGATCGGTACGCTGATCGCTAACGCCCTCTTCGGCCTTGCTGACCTTGGCGGCATCGGTATCCTGATCGTCATGGCCGTCCTCGGCGCCTTCTGGCAGCTCTTCGTGGTCTGCGGCATGCACATGCCCGTCATCCTGCTCGCTCAGGTTCAGATCATCGCTGCCGGTTACGATCCCTTCGTCTTCGTTTCCACCAACTGCGCTATGGCCGCTGTCTGGGGTTGCGCCTTCGGTGCCTTCCTCAAGATGAAGAACCCCGACGAGAAGTCCCTTGCCATCGGCTACGTTATCTCCGCTATCGCCGGCGGCGTCACCGAGCCCGCGCTCTTCGGTATCCTTATGCGCTTCCGTCGCACCATGTTCGGTATGTTCATCGGCGGTGCCATCGGCGCTGTGTTCTCCGGCCTCATGGGTGTTACCTACTACCTCGCAGGCGGTGCGTCCAACTTCCTGGTCTTCACCAACTACCTGCAGGGTGGCCAGATGAACACCGTCTGGGCTATCGTCGGCATGGCAATCTCCTTTGTCATCGCAGCAGCCGTCGTCTTTGCCACTGGCTTTTCCAAGGAGGAGCTCGCCGAGATGGAGGCCTAAGGCCAAACCATTCGGTCACATACGACCTTACCTACACGACAGGGCCCCGTCAGGCGCAAGCCCGGCGGGGCCCTTCTTACAAGGTAGACTGATTGGGGGCGCGTGGCGCCTACTCGCCGGGGCTTGCTAAGCGCCAGGGGCTTTCGCGCGGGGTTACCGCGAAAGAATCTGCCGGTTCGCAACTCCTTTATCAAACGAAAGGACATGCAGATGAGTTTGGGAAAGCTGACCGTTAACGGTCGCCAGGATGGCTTTTTGTGCGAGGGCAAACCGTTCTTTTGGTTTGCCGATACGTGCTGGAGCGCGTTTACGAGCATTGCCGAGGCCGATTGGGACTACTATCTGACCCGTCGCGCCGAGCAGGGCATGAACGTGCTGCAGATCAACACGCTGCCGCAGTGGGATCGCTGCTGCCCCGATCTGGGTATTTGGCCCTATGCCAGCGAGGACGGCGTGCATTTTGATTGGTCCCGCCCCAACCAGGCGTACTGGGACCGCGCTGCTGCCATGTGCCGCGCTGCCGTCGAGCACGGCATTCGTCCGGCACTCGTGCTCATGTGGTGCAACTACGTGCCCGGCACCTGGGGCGCCAAGATTGCCGAGCGTTGCGGCGCCGAGATTATGCCGCGTGAGGAGGTTCGTGCCCACGTTGCCCGCGTCATCGAGAACTTGGGCGAGTTTGACCCCGTCTACGTGGTGACGGGTGATACCGATTTTGCCGGCGACGAGGCGATTGCCTATTACGAGGACGCGCTCGACGAGGTCGTCAAGCGTGCGCCCGAGGCGCTGCGCACCATGCATATCAACCGCGGCAATCGCACCATTCCGGCGCAGTATCTGGACCGTCTGGACTTTTACATGTTCCAGCCCGGCCACAACTACGAGGGCCAGCCCGAGGCTTGGCACTTGCCGCAGGACTTTATCGCCAACTATCCCAAAAAGCCGATGGTCAACTCCGAGCCCTGCTACGAGCAGATGGGTGCGTCGCGCAACGTGTACTGGCGCTTTACCGCGCAGGATTGCCGCGCGAGCGTTTGGTCGTCGATTCTTGCCGGTGCCAGTGCCGGCGTGACCTACGGCGCACACGGCGTTTGGAACTGGCAGACGTCGCGCAGCCAGGGTTCGGTCCTGGGCGAGGGCTTTGATATGCCCTTCCGCTGGCAGGAGTGCCTGCAGTTTGCGGGCGTGTGGGACTTTGGCGCGATCGAGCATGTGCTTGCCGGCCTGGGTGCCACGGCTGCCGACGACGCGCTTGCCGTGGTTCCGGCGCAGGAGCTGCTCGACGACGCGCGCGAGGCCATTCGTGTGGCGCGCGTTGGCGATCGCGTCGTCACGTACCTGCCGCGCACCACGGCGCTCAAGTTTAAGCTCGACGGCGCGCGCGGCTGGACGGCGACGGCCCTCGACATGGAGGACAAGCGCATTGCCAAGCTGCCCGTGCGCGACAACGGCGACGGCACCGTGCGCGTGGCTCAGCATCCCTTTGAGCACGACGCTCTGGTGATCCTGGCCCCCGGGCGCTAACGGCTCTTCTCCAACATTTACAACCCAGTCCCTTTCATTAGGCTGCGACGGAATGGTTCCTGTATGACGGCTTTAAGCTGCCAAGGGGAGCCATTCTGCCGCACTCATTGGGGACGTACTTAAATGAGTGGTCTCGTGAGTTTGAGGGCGCGGCGGGTGCTCGTTACAAGGTGGGTGCCGTGGACACATGGGACATGACGGAGGAGGAGCTTCCCGGAACCTTTGAGGGCAAGTTCCGCATCGACCTCCCTAGTAAACAATATATGCTGCTTCGTCTGGCCAAAGTGGAGGCGTAAAACAGAGAGACAATCGGCTCCGGGCGCGATTTGCGCATGACCTTCATAAGGGCAGCCCCTGTGGTGGTCGCGGCGATGCACGTCCGGGGCTATGGCGCGTGAGGAGCGAATATGCAGGAGTTCTTTGGAATCGATGTGGGCGGTACGGCCGTTAAATGGGCTGTGCTGGGCGAGGATTTTTCCATCCGCGAGCGTGGGAGCCTGCCGACGGGCTTTACCACGGCTGAGGAGACGGTTTCGGCGCTGATCGGGCTCGTCGAGCCGTACTGTGAGCGCGTGAGCGCCGTTGGCGTGAGCGCACCCGGCGGTATCTACGAGGGAGACGTCACGGGAACGATCCATCGCGGCGGTGCGCTCACGTTTATGGACGGTTGCCCGCTGGGAAAGCTTATGCGCGAGGCGCTGGGGGTGCCGGTCGCCGTCAATAACGACGGTAAGTGCTGTGCGCTCGGTGAGTATGCGGCTGGTGCCCTGCGCGGGACGCGTTTTGGCGTGGTGCTCGCTATCGGCACGGGCATCGGCGGTGGTATCGTCATTGACGGCAAGGTCCTGCGCGGCGCGCACTGCTTTGCAGGCGAGTTCAGCTTCTTGCGCAACGATGTCACGACTGCCGCGAACATGGGGAACTCCTTTGCCGATTCGGGCGGTTGGCGTGCGCTCCGCGATGCTGCCGTTGCCGAGAAGGGCCTGCCTGCGGGTTCTCCGGCAGACGGCCGCCGCGTCTTTGAGTGGATCGCGGATGGCGACAAGGCGGCGCAGCGCGCGCTCGACCGTTACGCTCGCGCCTTTGACGGACAGCTCATCAACCTGCAGGCCGTGCTCGACCCCGAGGTCTTTGTGATCGCAGGCGGTATCTCGTGCCATCCCGAGCTCGTCGATGCCCTGCGTGCGCAGATGCCGCTGGCCCTCGCGAGTTACGAAGGGACCCTTGCTGGCATTCCTGTGCCGCAGATAAAGGCGGCCGAGCTCGGCAACGACGCCAACCTTTACGGTGCTGTTCAGGAGGCCATGCGCCTGGTGTAGCGCGAGCCAAACGAGGCTGCCGAAGAAGAGAAAGGCCGGCGTGAACCGCCTCCATTTCCTTAGCACGGGAAATGGAGGCGGTTTAATTTGAGGCGGGACTTTTTGACCGCCTGATGGGTCGCGCGCCACAATTCGGGCGTCACAGCAGCTCGCCGTGGCGGGCAATGTAGCGGCGCTTTGCCAGCTGAGTGAGCGCGATGTAGGCGGTGACGATGCCGATGAGCAGCGCGAAGAAGCTCGCCGGCAGCGGCAAGAGGCCCAGCGCATCGGCGACGGGGCTTGCCGGCAGCCAGGTGACAAGCGCCAGGCCCAGCACGGTGAGAACGCACAGCGCGGGCGCGGCGTGGTCGCGCGGGCTCGGCAGGCGCGGGGAGCGCAGCATGTGGATCACGAGCGTCTGCGACCACATAGACTCGACAAACCAGCCGCTCTGGAAGAGCGCCGCAAAGGCCGCCATGCCTGCGACGTTGCCCGTCCCGGCGAGCTCGAACCAGCTTGCGCCTACGGTGGCAGGGCACACCACAAAGAAGAGCACGGCAAAGGTCACGATGTCAAACAGTGAGCTCACGGGGCCCAGCTCGAGCATAAAGCCCTTAATGGACGCGGCGTCCCAGGCGCGCGGACGGGCGGTCCAGGCGTCATCGACGGTGTCCCACGGCAGCGCGATACACACGATCTCGTAGACCAGCGACAGCAACACCAGCTGCAGGGCGCTCATGGGCAAAAACGGCAAGAACAGGCTCGCGACGGTCACGGACAGCACGTTGCCAAAGTTGGAGCTCACCGTGGTCTTGAGGTATTTGAGCAGGTTGCCGTAGGTGCGGCGGCCTTCGATGATGCCGCGCTCGAGCACGCCCAGGTCCTTTTGGAGCAAGATGATATCGGCGGATTCCTTGGCGATATCGACGGCGGAGTCGACCGAGATGCCGCAGTCGCTCGCACGCATCGCGGCGGCGTCGTTGATGCCGTCGCCCATAAAGCCCACGGTGTGGCCGAGCAGCTCGCGCATGACGCGCACCAGGCGCGCCTTCTGCAGCGGCGAGAGCTTGGCGAACAGATGGGTGTTCTCGGCGCGCTCGGCAAGCTCGGCGTCATCGAGCGCATCGATCTCGGAGCCCAGCAAGACATTGCTCGCGTCGATACCGATCTGCTCGCAGACGGTGGCGGCGACGCGATCGTTGTCGCCGGTCAGGACCTTGACTGCTACGCCCTTGGCCTCGAGGGTGGCGACGGCGCCCGCGGCACTCGCCTTGGGCGGATCGAGGAAGGCCAAAAAGCCCATCAGCACCATGTCGCACTCGTCGGCGATGCCAAATTCGCCCACGCAGCGCGGATCGGTCTTCTGTGCCACAGCAATCACGCGCAGGCCCTCGGCGTTGAGCCCGGCGACCTGCTTGCGAATCTGGGCGAGCTTGTCTTTGGTGAGTTGCTGGGCGATGCCATCGACCTCGACAAAGGAGCAGATCTCGAGCATTTCCTCGGCAGCTCCCTTGGTAACCATCTGGGTTTTGCCCTGGGCGTCGGAGACAACTACGCTCAGGCGACGGCGCGAGAAATCGAAGGGCACTTCGTCGACCTTGATATAGCGGTCGCGCAGGCTCTGGCCCAGCATGGAATCGGGTACGACGGTCGAGGGCGTCACGTCGGCACGGTCGATAACGGCCAGGTCGATAAGGTTTTTGAGGCCGGTCTGGAAGAAGCTGTTCAAAAACGCATGGCGCAACACGCGCGCGTCCTCGTTGCCATCGATGTTGAGGTAGCGCTCGAGTACGATGCGGTCTTTGGTGAGGGTGCCGGTCTTGTCGCAGCACAGGACGTCCATCGCACCCAGGTTTTGGATCGCCGGCAGCTCCTTGACGATAACCTGGCGACGGGCGAGGTCCTTGGCGCCCTGCGACAGGCTCGTGGTCACGATGACGGGAAGCATCTGCGGCGTGATGCCCACGGCCACGCTCGTGGCGAACAACAGCGCGTCGATGACGTTGCCCTTGGTGGCGGCGTTGATGGCAAAGACGGTCGGCGCCATAACGAGCATGAGGCGTACGAGCAACATGGAGACGCTCGAAACGCCGCGGTCAAACGCGCTCTTCTCGCCGCGTCCGTTGAGCATCTTGGCGATGCTGCCCAGGTAGGTGTCCGAGCCGGTGGCAACGACAAGCGCCATGGCAGTGCCGTTTTGCACGGAGGTGCCGGTAAAGACGATGTTCTTGCAGGCAGAGAGTGGTAGCGCGGAGCCGTCGGCACCCTCGACGACGGTGATGGCAGCAGTCTTCTCGACGGCCTCGCTCTCGCCGGTGAGTGCGGACTCGATCACAAACAGGTCGCGCGCGGTGACGATGCGGGCATCGGCCGGCACCATATCGCCGGCAGAGAGGCGGATCATATCACCGGGGACGAGCTCGTCGAAGGGAATCTCGATGCGTCCGCCGTCGCGCAGGGCACAGCAGGTGTTGGAGACCAGGTCTTTGAGGGCCTCGGCCGCATTGCCGCTGCGGGCTTCCTGGATAAACTTCATGCCACCCGATACCAGCAGCATGATGCCGATGACGATGACCGTGGAGGGATCGCGCTGCGGCTCGGGCACGGCGAGCACGTCGATGTAGAGCGAGACCAGCGCGAGCGCGGCGAGGATGCCGGCGAAGGGATCGATGAATGCATCGGCGATGCGGCGGGCAAGCGTCTTGGTCGGCGCATCGATGGTGTTGGGACCAGCGGTGTCCAGGCGCTCGGCGGCGTGCTCGGCAGTGAGTCCGTCGGCCGTGGCGTCGAGCAGCACGAGGGTGTCTTGGGCGCTATGGGTGGCGGCGAAGACGGTGTTCTTGGATAGGCCGGCGTGAGCGGCGGGGCGCGCCGTGCGGCGGCGCTTGGAGATAGCTTCGAGTACCGTGGCGGTTTTGAGCATCAGCATAGGGTCCTCCTTGTTGAAGGGAGTTAGCGTACGTGTCGTATTTGCTTCAAAAAACCTAGATGTCGCTCACGTCATGCTCACGAACCACCACAAAGGGGACAGGCACCTTTGTGGTGGTTTTGACGATCGGCTATTGGCACTTATGCGTGTGCGGAATCCTCGCGGCGTGCCGAGGACGACATGCAGGTTTTTCGACTATGACTGCCTTCCATGGCACACCTCCTTAAGGCCGGGCGCGGCGCGCTTTGGGTATCTCGTACCCGTTTTAATCCGCCCGTATTTTTGATGAGGGGATTTGCCGTGTCAACCCCTTTGTTTGGAAAACCATTGCCCCTGACAAAGCCTTTACAGAATGCCGAGGCCTCAAAGCGCGCCCGCAATGCGCCCTGCCTGCGCTAAACTGGAAGGCACGTACGCGATTACGAGGGGAGCCCGCATGGAGGCTTACAAGCAAGAGTTCATCAAGTTTATGGTCGAGTCCGACGTTCTTAAGTTCGGCAGCTTTACGCTCAAGAGCGGCCGTCAGTCCCCGTTCTTTATGAACGCCGGCGCCTACGTGACGGGCTATCAGCTCAAGAAGCTGGGCGAGTATTACGCCCAGGCCATCCACGATAACTTTGGCGACGACTTTGACGTGCTGTTTGGGCCGGCCTACAAGGGCATTCCCCTGGCCGTCGTGACCGCGATTGCCTACCACGAGCTGTACGGCAAGGAGGTCAAGTACTGCTGCGACCGCAAGGAGGCCAAGGATCACGGTGCCGATAAGGGCAACCTGCTGGGCTATGAGCCCCAGGACGGCGACCGCGTGATCATGGTCGAGGACGTCACCACCTCCGGCAAGTCCATCGACGAGACCTATCCCAAGGTCAAGGCTGCTGCCGATGTCGAGATCAAGGGGCTGATCGTGTCCCTCAACCGCATGGAGGTCGGCAAGGGCGGCGTGACCACCGCGCAGAAGGAGATCGAGGCAAAGTACGGTTTCCCCGTCGCGAGCATCGTCTCCATGGCCGAGGTCGTCGAGACTCTCTACAACCACGAGATCGACGGCAAGGTCGTCATCGATGACGAGCTCAAGGCCGCCATCGACGCCTACTACGAGCAGTACGGAGTCCGTTAGTTACGGCGTTTTACCAAACGCCGTAACCGGCCGACGCTGCGCGGGCCGCATTTGGACAATCTGACGTTCAACTTCAAGGGCGCGACCAGAAGGTCAGCGCCCTTTCGTTTCGCGTCACCTTGTCTCAAATGCGACCCGCTCGCTGTCCGTCCTCTGCCTGCGGCGTCATCTTGCTCCGGATGTGGCACCTGGGGACGTTCCTTTTCTGCCGGCAGTTTGGGACACTCCTGATGTGATCATTGGGGACGTTCTTAAATGACTACTCAGGATGAGCGTCCAAAAATCCGCGCTCGTTCGATTGGCGCATGTCTACGCAGCGTAGGTTGTCGAGCCTGGCCTTCAAATGGATACTGACTGTCGAACCGGTTCACTCCATTTTTTCAATTTGATTGGACAGCCCATGAACCAGACACAGCAAACCAATGCTTCCCATACCTTTTTGGCAGCGCATGTCATCAAGCGGCTGCGCGAAGAGCGCGGCCTCACCCAGCGCGCCCTGGCGGAAAGCCTTGGCGTGACCGATAAAGCCGTCAGCAAGTGGGAATCCGGCCGCGGCCTTCCCGACATTTCCCTCGTTGGGCCTTTGGCCCAGAGACTCGGCATAAGCGTGGCTGAGCTTTTGGCTGGTGACATTCGGGCCAACGCCAACCGTGCAGGCAATATGCTCAAAGGCGTCTTTTACGTTTGCCCTATCTGCGGAAACGTTGTGCACGCGCTCGGAGAAGGCAGCTTTAGCTGCTGTGGCTCCACGATGTTTCCCCAGGAGGCCGAAGAGCCGGACGCGGACCATGCCTTTTCCATCGAGCGCATCGAGGACGATTGGTACGTCACGCTCGATCATCCCATGACCAAGGATCACTACATTAGCTTTGTGGCATATGCGACTATGGATGGCATCTGCTTTAAGAAGCTCTATCCAGAGCAATCGGTGCAGCCGCGCTTCCATATTACCGGGCGCGGCAGGATATATCTTTACTGCAACCAACACGGACTCTTTACGTCGCTGACGCCTTGCAAATAACGGCTGTCTATCCGCCCTCCTCATGCGTTCCCAGGGGACCCAAAATGAGCGTGGATAATCTCCCGGTTTTGGCCTGTGCGCGGGCTCAAAGTGGGAGATTATCCACGCTCGTTAGGTTAGTGTCCGAAAATCCACGCTCGTCGCTACTTGAGTCCGGGCAGGCGGGTGTAGGGAAACGACCGCTCTAAGAACTCGGAGCAGCGGGCGTAATCTTTGGCAAAGTAGCTGCTGTAGAGCGAATCGAGCACGTATTGCACGGCGATGTGGCTGGCGAACTGTGTGATGCGATGCGTCATGCTCTCGTGATCACTCACCGTGAGATAGGCGGCAAAGCCGGGGTGAATGCGGGCGCAGTGCGGTGTGCCGATGACGATGACCGGGACATGTCGACTGCTGAGGATTGGCAAGATCTCCCTGAGGTTGGGGGCAAGGCCGCTGTAGGAGATAACGATTGCCACATGGTCGGGGCCCGAGGCGAGCGCCGTACGCACCTGTGCCTCGACACTGTCGTGGCACGTCGCGCTTTTGCCGGCGGAAAGCAGGCGATCGCGGAACATTCCCGCTGGATAGAGGTTGTGCGAGCCCGTGTAGATGTCCACGGTGCCGGCGCGCATGACGAGCTTGGCGGCGTAGTCGAGCTGTACGGGGTCGAGCAGCTCCTGCGTTTCGGCCAAGGTAGTCTGGTAGAGCCTTTCCATGCGCTCCATCACCTGTGCAGGAGTGGAGGTGGCATCGAAGGGAAAGTTGATGTCCACGTCGCGCCGGTTACCCGTCTCGGCTGCCTGACGGATGAGCTCGACCTTGAGGTCTTTGAATCCCTCGAGGCCGAGCTTTTTGCAAAAACGGTGCACGCTCGCGACCGAAACATTGGTGCGTGCGGCAAATTCCTTAATAGAGAGCCCGCGGACGTCTTCGCCCATGGCAAGGGCCGAGATGCCGAGTTGTTGCTCGGTAGGGGTAAGGCCCTGTGCCTCGGAAATCTTGCGTTTGATATCCATGCGAACTCCCACACTCAACAAACCTGCCAAAAAAGGACAGGTTTATTTTGGCAGGTTTTGCCCGCAAAGGGTAACGGGACCGAGGATGCCGCTCGGGGCGACGGGTTCGGTGAGGGCGAAGATGTCGGGAATCGCATGATCGAGCGTGTTGATGACGTCGACGGTGAGTTCGTGCGTGCCGGCGGCAAGCGGGTTGATGGCAAAGCGATAGGGCGGACAGATGCGTGTGCCGAGTGGGTGTCCGTCGAGCGTAAGTGTCGCGACTTCGTAGACATCTCCCAGGTCGATCGTGGCATCGGCAAGGTCGTTCGCCAGCTCGAACAATGTGCGATAGCGGAACGTCCCGCATGCATCGGGGAATCGCTCGGCCGTGAGATCGCACAAGTGCTCGAGTTCCTGCGGGGCACCAAAGGTTCCGCCGCCGGCAGGGGAGAGGGCGACGGTCCAAGGGCCGTTGATGTCGAGGGCGAGCGCATCGCTCGAGCCCATGTCCGCGCCGCCCCCGGACTCAAGCTCGCCGTCCGTCTCCAAGGCAACGAAGCAGCTCTCGAAGGGTGCGAGCTCAAGCGTTCCGTCAAACGCAACGGGATCGGTGCCATTCAACAGGTCGAGGCGCGTGCCGCAAAGTCGCTCGCCTTGCGCGAGTTTAACTGTGCAGTCGATGCGCTCGTGCGGGTGCTCGTTGACCAGCATGACGTAGGTCTCGCCGGTGCGCTCGTAACGAAGCGCGCGCAGCCAGGACTGGGACGTGTCGGTGACAACCGTCTGCAGCCCAGCGCTCGCCAGCGCGTCCGCCATATCGGCAAGCGGAGTCGCTGCAAGTTCACCCAGTTCAACCACGCCATCCGCGTCGTAAAACGCGCCAGGCACTTCATCGACGGCGAGGACCATAACACCCGCCGCCATCATGCGCCTTGCGGCCTGCGCCGTCGCCGAGCCAATAAATGAAGCTCCTGGCATAACAAACGCCTGGTAACGGCAATCGTTTATGGTAAGCATTCCATCGGCAATCGAAACCTCGTAACGGTCCTCATCCTCAAAAGCCTCGGCGGGCACAAAATCAAAGTCGATCTGCGCACGCGTGAGCTCGGCAGCCACGCGCTCGATAGGCATGGCGCTGCCGGCCCACTCGGCATCGGCGTGGTACAGGACGGCGACGGGACGCGTGGCGCTGCCTCCCGAAAGCAGCGTGGCAGTGCGGTTCATATAGCTCATGAGCTGGCCAAAGTGCGGCCATTGCGGATTGTTGCCGTGCGCGTAAAAGTGCGGCGGGCAGTCCCAATCGGGGAAGGGCGCCATGCTAAACGCGTGCGGCGTAAACCAGTTAATACCGCGGACGAGCATGTGGTCGGCGATCCATTTCATCTCGCGAAGGCCCTCGTGCCAACCGAAGGCGCCAAAGACCTCGGCCATGCAGCGCCCCTGCTTTTTTGGGTCGAGGCGCGCGGCCGAAGAGCCCAGCTTGGCAAGTGCGTAGGTAAAGAACTCCATGTTCCACGCGCCGTGGAAGTAGCTGTAGCGCCCGTGGTCGACGCCAGGGGCAAGCTGGTTGATGACAACGTCGATGCCCGCCATATCCTGCCCGGCGACCGCGCGAAAGTAGTGCCCGGCGCCCTGGCCCAGGCGCGTGTGGCAGCTTTTGTCTTCAATCACATGTCCGATGTGCATGACGCCGTGCTCGCGGCACCAGTCGCCAATCTGCTCGTCAAAGCATACGCGGTAGAGTTGCGTGGCAATGTCCATGTAGGTGTGACGGACTCGGGCACCATCTGCCTCGCGCGTCCAAAGGCCGTGTAGCTTGGTGAGCCAGCTCGCGCCCAACGCCTCGTGCAAACGGCTGGCAAGCTCGTCCGACCACGGCAGCGCCAGGTCGCCTCTTCCGATAAAGCTGCTGGTAGAGGCGTCATCGAGTGCCGTGCCCTTCTCGTTCATAAATCCGGGCTCATCGGTAAAGAAGCCCAGGATGGTGCGGCCGAACTCGTCGCCCAGATGCTCAAACGTGGGCTCGTAGACGGCGTCGATCAGCACGCGGCACGAATCGGCGTCGACCATATTGATGTACTCATCGCGAAAGCCGGTTTTTTGGCTGGTGACGTAGAGCTCGACGGTGGTGATGCCGTCGGGCGCGTCAAAACGCAGGCGGGCGGGGGTGCCGTCGGCCTGCTCAACGGAGAGCTCAAGATTGAGCGGTGCGCCGGCGGCGTCGAAAGTCGCCGCACCCACAAAGCGCTCCGTGGGATCCATAAGATTGCCGAGCTTGATGACCGTGGACGGCTGGGGACCGAGGACCGTAACCGTGCGATGTTTGAGCACGGTCTTCTTAAGCGCGGGGCCGACGTTCTCGCCCGCAAGCGCGCCGTTGGCGTAGCCCGTGGGGAAATGGGCGTCGTCGAGCAGCCAGATCTTCAACCCCAAGTGCTTGCACTCGCCGATGGTAAAACGCAGGTCAGCCCACCAGCCGTCGCGACAAAACTCGGGATGCGTGCGCGATTCGAGGCAGATCTCGCGGATGTCCGCACCGGCAATCTGCTCCAAGTATTCGGTAATCGTCTCGTGCGCCTCGCCCTTGAGCCACAAGAACGGAAGCACATGGTTGTCGTATGCCGCCATATCCACTCCTCTAAAACCAACCTTTTAAATCGATTGAAGTCAGAGTACGCCGAGCGCGCCGTCCTGCTAATATCAAAACCACAGCAGAATATGACCGAATCAACGATTGTGATGCCATGGATCTTGCACGTTTAGACAGCCTTCTGCTCGAGCTGACCGACAGCGAGCGTGCTTACCACGCAGGCGCCCGCTATGACTGGAATGATGCGTTCAGCTGGGATCATCAACAGAATATCGGTGAAAAACATATCCATAAAATCGGTGACCCGACGCAAGCCTTGCACCAAGAAGGCATGCCCGATGGTCTATCAATCGTGCGCAACTCGCGCTTCAACCCTGTACCGGAGCATGTGCACGATTATGTCGAAATCAGCTATGTCTATCGCGGGCACGCGCCGCAGGTCGTCAACGGCGAACAGCTTACGCTTGCTCAAAACGAGGTGCTCTTGCTCGACGCGGCCTGTCCGCATGCCGTGGGCGAGCTCGGCGAGCATGACATTATGCTGAGCATCGTCATCTCGCGGCCGATGTTGCACCGCAGCCTAGAGCAGAGTTTGTCGCCGTCAAGCACCGTCTCGCAGTTCCTCATCAATGCCCTCAATGACGAAACCGACCACGCGGTCATGTGCATTTCCGCACGGGCAACAGCCGCCGCGTGCGCCGATATATGCAGGAGATGCTGTGCGAGCTTCTGGAGCCGACGGCTGCGAGTCCCCAGATCGTGTCGAGGCTGTTTGAGTTGCTGTTGGTTGAGCTGATGCAAAGCTATGAGACATCGCTGCTGCAGGCGGACATGCCCAGGCTGCCTTCGGCGCAGGTCGCGGCCGCCGTGGGCTACATCGAGCGCCATGCCTGCGATTGTACGCTCGAGGACGTAGCTCGCCACCTCCATCTGAGTCCCAACTATGCAAGCGCGCTGCTCAAACGGCAGACGGGGCGCACGTTTATGCAGCTCGTGCAGGAGAGCCGCCTGGCACGCGCGGCAACACTGCTCGACGCCGGCTCCACTGCCGAAACCGCGGCGCGCGAGGCCGGCTACGCCAACATGAGCTTCTTCTACAAAAAGTTTGCCGAGCGCTATGGCTGCACGCCGGCGGCGTATCGCCAGCGTTTACCCAGATAAAACCGACCAAAATAAACCTGTCCCTTTTTGGCAGGTATCAGGAAGTGTCAGGGGCGGGGTGACGGCAGGGTGCCGCTGCGAAAAGAAGTGTCGGGTTTGGCACCCCTGCCCCTGGCTGTCGCGTGCGTGGGCGATACTCGGCTTATCGAACCGCGATGCAAAGGAGATGCTCATGGCAAACATCAAGTTCCCCGAGGGTTTCTATTGGGGTGGCGCCACCGCCGCCAACCAGTTTGAGGGTGCTTGGAACGTGGACGGCCGCGGTCCTTCGGTCGACGACCATTTCTTGGGCGGCAGCTACAAGGAGCCGCGCCAGATCACGATCGACATCGACCCCAACCGCTTCTACCCCAACCATGACGGCATCGATTTCTACCATCACTACGAGGAGGATATCGCGCTGTTCGCCGAGATGGGCTTCAACATGTTCCGCATGTCTATCTCTTGGAGCCGTATCTTCCCCAACGGCGACGACGCTGAGCCCAACGAGGCCGGCCTCGCCTTCTACGACCGCGTTTTCGACTGCCTGCGCGCTCACAACATCGAGCCGCTCGTGACCCTGTCGCACTACGAGATGCCCTATCACCTGGTCGAGAAGTACAACGGCTGGGCGAGCCGCGAGCTCATCGGCTTCTTTGAGAAGTACTGCCAGACCGTCTTCGACCGCTACCAGGACAAGGTCAAGTTCTGGCTCACCTTCAACGAGATCAACTGCGGCACCCAGGACATGGGCAACCTCTTTGGGACCAGCATGATCCAGGGCTTTGAGGGCCCGGCTTCGGCGGTCCACACCACGCCGCGGGCCCGTATGCAGGCCCTGCATCACCAGTTCGTGGCCAGCGGCCGTGTCGTGCGCTATGCCCACGAGCACTACCCGCAGTTTAAGATGGGCAACATGGACTGCTTCATCCTGTCCTATGCCGCCACGTGCGATCCGGCCGACGTGTTCGCCACGCAGCAGGAGATGAATACCATGAACTGGTACTGCTCCGACGTGCAGGTGCGCGGCAAGTACCCGTTCTATGCCAAGCGCTTCTGGGCCGAAAACGACGTTGAGCTCGTGATGGAGGACGGCGACCTGCAGGATATCGCCGACGGCAAGGTCGATTTCTACACCTTTAGCTACTACATGTCCGGCACCGTGGGCACCCACAAGGATCACGAGATGACCGAGGGCAACATGACCTTTGGCGGCAAGAACCCCTATCTGGAGTCCACCGATTGGGGCTGGCAGATCGATCCGCTGGGTCTGCGTATCGCTCTCAACGAGATTTACGCCCGCTACGAGATTCCGCTGATGGTGGTCGAGAACGGCATGGGCGCCTACGATGAGGTCGAGGAGGACGGCTCCATCCATGACCCGTATCGTATCGCCTACTTGCAGAGCCACGTCAAGGCCATGGGCGAGGCCATTGCCGACGGCGTTGACCTGATCGCCTACACCTGGTGGGGCCCCATCGACCTGGTGTCCGCCGGCACGGGCGAGATGCGCAAGCGCTACGGCTTCATCCACGTCGATAAGTACGACGACGGCACCGGTACCTACGAGCGCCGCCGCAAGGATAGCTTCTTCGCATACCAGAAGATCATCAAGTCCAACGGTACCGAGGGTCTGGCTTAATCGACAATATGAGTGCCACTGGGGAAAGGTTTTGGGAAGGGCTTGGAAGGGCTCTCGATTCGAGCCCTCACCTTAGCATTTGAACCATTTGGCACTATAATCACCATAGGCATGCGCAAAACGTTGCGCTTAATCAAGAGGAGAAAACGTATGGGTCTGTTTGACATGTTCAAGAAGAAGGCTGAGCCCGCGGCTGCCGCTGCTCCGTCCTCCATCTCTGCTTCTGCCGGCGCCGACGTGCTGTGCTCGCCCGTCAAGGGCAAGGTCATCAAGATGGCCGACGTGCCCGATCCCGTCTTTGGTGGCGAGGTTCTGGGCAAGGGCTGCGCCGTGTGGCCCGAGGACGATCTGGTCTACGCTCCCTGCGACGGTAAGGTGACCGTCACCATGGGTCACGCCGTGGGTCTGCAGTCCGATAGCGGCATCGAGGTTCTGGTGCACGTTGGTGTCGATACCGTCAACATGAACGGCGACGGCTTCGAGGGCTTCGTCAAGGCCGACGACGTTGTGAAGGCTGGCCAGCCCATGCTCAAGATCGACCGCGCCAAGATCGCTGCTGCCGGTTACAAGGACTGCGTCGTCGTGGCTGTATCCAACACCGCCGAGTTCGCCGACGTCGAGCTCGCCGTCGAGGCTGACTCCGCTGTCGCCGCCGGCGATGCCATCGTCAAGGTCGTCCGCAAGTAAACTGCGGCATCCAAAGGATGTGCAAGGGTGGTCGGGTTATCCGGCCGCCCTTTTTTATTACAATGCGGTGGAACGTTATATTGCACGTTGGGCGGACCGGTAAACCGTTCGGACGTCAAATCGAGCCGACTGCGCCTTTGCTTTGCCGGGGGTGTTCGTTAGCGGCTAGTATGGCCTTATTGTTACGACGTGCACCGCGTCGGGAAGCGCGGTGCCGCTTGTTGGGAGGAATGTCATGAAGAAGAAGCTGCTGCTTGCGCCCCTGATGGCTGTTCTGGTCGCGTGCGTAGTTGTGCTTTCCGGCTGCGGAGGTCCTTCGGTTGAGGAACTCATCACCGAGGATCTTTCGACGCAGTTTGACGAGGTCAAGAACGGTGGCGATGACTTCCTCGCCGGTCTGGAAGAGGCCTCGGGCGACGAGTTCGAGCAGCTGGGCATCGATCCCAAGGAGTATGCCAAGAGCTATCTCGAGGGCTTTGACTACAAGATCGGCGACGTGACGGTCGACGAGGACAAGGGTACCGCGACTGCCGAGGTCACCATTACCTGCAAGTCCATGAACCAGATCGTTGAGGATTTTGCCACCCAGTACCAGGAGAAGGTTGCCGCGCTCGATTCGATGCCTTCCGATGACGAGCTGTACAAGATGGCCGGTCAGGTTATGGTCGACGTGACCAAGGCTGCTAAGACCAAGGACACCAAGGTCACCTTCAAGTACTCCTGCAATGACGACGGCGAGTGGTCTGCCGACGACTCCGCAACCAACGAGATGATGAATGCGATGATGAGCTAGGGGAGTTACGGCGTTTTACCAAACGCCGTAACTGCTCGACGCTGCGCGGGCACCAGAGCGACAACTTGTCATTCAAAGAGGACGGCATGACCAGAAGGTCTATGCCGTCCTCTTTTCATGCCAATTTGTTCGCTCTGGTGCCCGCTCGCTGTCCGTCCTCTACCTGCGGCGTTGCCATGGTAGTTATTGGGGTGGCAGTTGGGGACGTTCCTTTTCTGCCGGCAGTTGGGGACACTCCTTGGTGCGGGGGCAGCTAAAAGAGCCCCGTCCCACATTAGCTACCCGTGGGAGGGATGAGCGGTTACTCGCCTAAGATCAGCTCGGCGAGTTCGTCCTGGGTGTCCACCACGTAGTCGGCGCCGGCGGCCTCCAGCTCCGCGCGGCCGCGGAAGCCCCAGCTGACGCCCGCGCTCTTAAGGCCGGCGTTGTGGCCGGTCAGAACATCGACATTCGAATCGCCCACATAGAGCGTGGTCGCCGGGTCGGCGCCCAGCTCCTTCATCACATGCAGCGTGACGGGTGCCTCGGGCTTGGGCGGAAACGCATCAACACGGCCCTGCACCAGCGCAAAGCGCTCGGAACCAAAATACTTCTCGATAAGTGGGGCTGCCGAAATATGATCCTTGTTGGTGAGCACAGCAAGCTGCACGCCCGCGGCGCGCAGACGGTCGAGCATCTCAATCGTGCCGGCGTAGGGGGCGGTGTGGTCTTCCTTGTGCTCGCCGTAATAAGCTCTAAACTCAGCAAGCGTTTGCTCAAACATGCGCCCGTCGCCCGCATACTCGGCAGGCATAAAGCGCTCAACCAGCTTGAGCATGCCGTTTCCCACCTTGTAGCGGTACTCGTCCACGGCAAACGTGGGCCAGCCGTGCATCTCGCAGGTGTGGTTGCCGGCGGCCGCCAGATCCTCGAGCGTGTTGAGGAGGGTGCCGTCTAAATCAAAAATCACATGGGAAAAAGCTGCTGCCATGAAAGCTCCCGTCATTGGGTTTAAAACGCACCCCATAATACTGGGCTTCCGCGTCGGGCGTGCTCGGAATCTGAACATCTCCAGGGATATCAAGCCGCATCGCACCGACCGTGCGGTTCCGCCCTAGCAAATTCTCGGCAGCTGCTCTCCCACGAGCATGTCGAGGATGCGGGTCGAGCCCCAGCCGGTGCGCACGCGCACGGCGGGACGGGCGCCCTCGGCAAGTGGCAGCACGCGACCGATGATGGCGGCATTCTCGCCGTAGCGGGCGGCGTGCATGGCGGCCAGCGCGGCATCGGCTTGCTCGGCCGGCACCACGGCGACCATCTTGCCCTCGTTTGCCACCTGCAGAACGTCGTAGCCGAGCATCTCACATGCCGCCTGCACGTCGGGGCGCACGGGCACGGCATCCTCGTCGATCTCCATGGCAACGCCGCTGGCCTGGGCAAACTCGTTGAGTGTGGACGCCAGGCCGCCGCGCGTGGGGTCGCGGAAGCAGCGGGTGTCGGGGGCGGCGGCGAGCACGTCGGCAATCAGATGATTGAGCGGCGCGGCGTCGCTTTCGATGTCGCTCGAAAACGCCAAGCCCTCGCGCTGGCTCATGATGGCGATGCCGTGGTCGCCTAGCGTACCCGATACCAGGATGGCGTCGCCGGGGCGGCAGTTGGCACCGCTGAGCGCTACACCCGCGGGCACTTCGCCCACGCCGGCGGTATTGATGTAGACGCCGTCGGCACCGCCGCGCTCGACCACCTTGGTGTCGCCGGTGATAATCTTCACACCTGCCTCATGTGCCGTTTCGGCCATGGTCTGCACAATCTGGCGCAGCTTGTCCATGGGATAGCCCTCTTCGAGGATAAAGCCGCATGAGAGGTAGCGCACGTTAGCGCCCGAGGTCGCGACGTCGTTGACGGTTCCGCATACGGCGAGGCGTCCGATATTGCCGCCGGGGAAGAACTGCGGCGTTACCACAAAGCTGTCGGTCGACATAGCGATTCGCCCGCTTGCGGGCAGCGCGGCGACACCGGCATCGTTGCCCGCAAGCAGCTCGGGCGACCCAAAGGCATCAAGAAAGACCTCATCGATAATGCGCTTCATCATCTGGCCGCCGGAGCCGTGGCCCAGCAGGACAGTGCTATCGGTGGCAGTACGGGACATATCGAAAACTCCAATCGTGGGTGGAATTATATGGGTGAGGCGCAGCGTCGACCGGTCCGCCATTCGTTAGAACGGTGGAACCTAATAGTCGCGGTAGCGGTAGTATGCCGCGCAGCTACCTTCGGAGCTCACCATGCAGGGGCCGACGGGGTGTTCGGGCGTACATGCGTGGCCGAAGAGCGGGCAGTCGCTCGGCGTGATGGCACCGCGCAGCACGTCGCCGCAGCGGCACCCGCGTGGCTCAACCGTCGGTTCAATGGGCACGTCAAAGCGGGCGCCGGCATCAAAACGCGCGAACTCGGGTCGGATGGAAAGACCCGAGTTGGCAATTGGTCCCAGCCCGCGCCACGTGGTGTCGCACGGCTCAAATACCTGCTCGACCAGCTGGCGCGCTACGGGGTTGCCGTCAGCGTTGACGCCACGGCGGTAGGCGTTGTCGATCGCCGGCCTGCCTTCGACAACCATCTGGACCAGCATGCAGATGCCCTGCAAGATATCGACCGGCTCAAACCCGGTGACCACGCCGGGGGTCTCGAACTCATCGACCAAAAACCCAAAGGGTGCCAGGCCTGTGATGGTAGCGACGTGACCAGGCAGGATAAACCCGTCGATGGTCGTCTCGGGGTCGTTGGAGATCGCACGCAGGGCCGGCGGCGTGGTCTTGTGAGCACAGTAGACCGAGAAGTTCTGGAGCCCGCGCGCGTCGGCCTCCAGGATAGCGGCGGCAATGGTGGGCGTTGTGGTCTCAAAGCCGACGCCCATAAAGATAACCGGGCGCTCGGGATTTTGCTCGGCAATGTCGAGTGCGTCGAGCGGAGAGTAGACGATGCGGATGTCGCGCCCCGCCGCCTTTTGCGCGGCAAGCGAGGTGGACGATCCGGGCACGCGCATCATGTCGCCAAAGGTGGTGATGATGGCGCCGTCCATGTTGGAAAGCGCGATTGCGTGATCGATGTCGCGGTTGGCGGTGACGCAAACGGGGCACCCCGGGCCGCTCAGCAGTTTGAGTCCCGTCGGCATAATGGAGCGAAAGCCATAGCGGCCAATGCTCACGGTATGCGTACCGCAGACTTCCATAAGGTTGATGCTGCGGTTGCCGACAAGCTCGTGAATACGATCGATGAGCTCGCGAGCCAGCTTGGGGTTGCGAAATGCCGAAAAGTCGATACCGGAGCGAACCGGCTGCGCCGCCGCCACTAGTATGCCTCGGCCGGGTTGGTGGCGAGCTGGTCCTCTTCGGCCAGCTCGGTCATGGTATTGACGAGCTCGAGTGTCTCTTGGGCCTCCTGCTCGTCGACAATCTGAATGCCAAAGCCGGCGTGCACGAGAATATAGTCGCCTACCTGTGCCGTCGGCACGAGGCGCAACGAAACGGGGCGCTCGATGCCCATCATGTCGACGGTCGCCTTAAGGTCGTCGTCGCGTTTGACCACTTTACCGGGAACGGCAAGGCACATAATGTTCCCCTTTTATACGTTTTGCGCTGGATAGGCGCCTAATTACCCATCAGTTGATGGTAGCGCTCGCGGGAGTCACGAGCAAACGCGTTACACCTGTGAGACGGCGGCGCGCAGGCTGGCAAAACGCCTATCGCGATGCCGTCTGCGCGAGGCGAGCGCGAGCGATGGCGGCCTGACCGTAGGCGATGCAGCCGTCGTTGACGGGCACAGCGTGGGGGACCAAGACGGCAAGACCGGCGTCTTTGAGTTCGTGGGTAAGGAGCTGAAGCAAAAGCCGGTTCATGAACACACCGCCCGAGAGCGCGACGGTATCGAGGCCTTCGCGCGCACAGATTTCGCACGCGACGCGGGTCGTAGCGTGCGTAATGGCGATGTGAAACCCGAGGGCGAGCCTGTCGGCCGGCGCGCCTGCCTCGATTCCATTCAGAAGAGCTTCGATGAGCGGTTGGGGGTCCAAGATGGGGGAGTCGTCGGCAGACGTGAATACGCCTGTATGATTGCCGTCGAGACGAACGGGCTTACCGCCAAGCGCGCGCCAGGCGGCGGCTTCGAGTTCTATGGCGGGTTCGCCCTCGTAGGTTGCCTTGCCGCAGATACCCAGAATCGTTGCCGCGGCATCAAAGAGACGCCCCATGCTGCTGGTGCGCGGGCTGTTGATGCCGCGCTCGATCATGGTGGTTGTCACGCCGCGCGTTTGCTCGTCGAGGTCGTCCAAAAGCCGAGCGGCACCCGGGTGCTCGAGCAGGCCGAGCTCGCTCAGCAGGGCAAAGGCATTGCGCCGGGCATCGCGCACGGATGCGGCACCGCCTGGCAGCGCCCAGGTGCGCAGGTGCGCGGCGCGTTCAAAATCGGCAAGGCCGGCGACAAGGAACTCGCCGCCCCAAATGGTTCCGTCGGGGCCCGCCCCCGTGCCATCAAAGGCAATGCCGAGCACGCGCGCGTCGGGCGCAAGCCGGCCTGCGACAATCGCCTCTGCCATTACGCTCGCGATGTGCGCATGATGATGTTGGACTTCGATAAGCGGCAGATTGTGCTCCCGTGCCAGTTCGCGCGCCCACTGGCTCGACAGATAGCTGGGATGCATGTCGCAGGCCAGCGCGGCGGGCGTCAAGTCAAAAAGGTCTTCCAAGCGCGTGCGCGCGGCGCTCCAGGCATCGAAGGTCTCGCCGTTTTCAACATCGCCGATATGCTGCGACACAAAACAGGCCGCCTCGCCGTCGGCGTCCTCGCGCGTGAGCGCGATCGTAGCTTTTTGCTGCGGCCCGCAGGCGAGCACGCAGGGCGCGACGGCGTCGAGTGCCGGCAGCGACAACGGTTGCGGCGCATATCCGCGCGCGCGACGCACAGGCATGGCGGCGCCATCGACCACGCGTACCACGGAGTCGTCGTAGCGCGAAAGGATCGCGCGGTCGTTGCCGAGCAGCGCGTCGGCAATGCCGGCGGCAACGAGGTGTTCCCAGGCAAGGCCGTCATCAGTTTCGATAGGTTCCTCGCTCAGGTTTCCGCTGGTCATGACTAGCGCGTGCATGTCATGCGACGCGGCAGCTGCAAGCAGCAGATGCTGAAGCGGTGTATAGGGGAGCATGACGCCGAGCTCGGGTAGATCGTGCGCGACGGATGGCGCGAGTGTGAGGGCGTCGGGGGAATCTCCCTCGCCAACAGCACACCGGCGCAACAGCACGATGGGGCGGATGCTACCGGCTAGCAAGCCGCGCTCGGCATCGTCGACATGGCACAGTCGCTCAGTATCGGCAAGGCTGCGCACCATAACGGCAAGCGGCTTGTTGCTGCGGCGCTTGCGACGGCGCAGCTCGACCACCGCCTGCTCATTGGCGGCGTTACAGGCCAGATGGAATCCGCCCAGGCCCTTGATGGCGACAATACCGCCGCTGGCCAGCAGCTCGATACAGCGGTCAATAATGGCATCGCTGGTTTCGCGCGTGCTGCCGACGGCTGGCGTCGCCCCCGAGCCCTCGAGCTCCATGTCGCCCGCCGCCTCGCGCCAGGTAATATGTGGCCCGCAGTCAAAGCAGGCATCGGGCTGCGCATGAAAGCGCCGGTCAAGCGGGTCGCCATACTCTGCGGCGCACTTGGGGCACATGGGAAAGCAATCCATCGACGTGGCCGCTCGGTCATAAGGCAGCGACCGGATGATGGTAAAGCGCGGCCCGCAGTTGGTGCAGTTGATAAAGGGGTAGTGATAGCGTCGGTCGGCGGGGTCGAACAGCTCGCGCAGGCAGTCGTTACAGGTGGCGATATCGGGGGAGATAAGCGTCGTGTGCACGGTCTGATCCTGCGACGCTACGATACGAAAGACCTGCTCATCGTCGGCATCCCAGGCGTCGGGCTCCAGGTCTGCAACAGCGACATGCTCAACGCGGGCCGCGGCAGGCGCGCGCTCCGACAGCGCGGCGACAAAGCCGTCGAGCGCCTCGATCGAAGCATGCGCCTCAATGTGCACGCCATCGCCCGCGTTGAGCACCCAGCCGCAAATGCCATGCGCCATAGCCTCGCGATACACAAATGGCCGCATGCCAACGCCCTGCACAATGCCCGTCACATGAATATGCACATGCCGCATGC
>USHZ01000008.1 GCA_900554595.1 uncultured Collinsella sp.
ACGCAGCTCCTCGTACACCGGGCCGTACTTGAGCGCCAGCGTCGCGGCGTCGTCATCGTAGAGCCACGTGCTCAGCGCGTCGCACGCAATGGCCACGCCGTCGGCGATGCCATAGTCGCGCTGGCGCAGGTCGTACTCGTTGCTGCTGATGATGGCTTCCAGGCGCTCGCGCGGAACGCCGTGCTCACACAGGTCGCGGCAGGCGTCCTGGAACACGCGACGCAGCTCGCGCGCCACGCCGGGCTGCGCGTTTTGCAGCATGATGAGCTCGTAGGGCTGCAGGCTCTCGGCCGCGGTGTAGCTCACCACGTTGCCGCCCAGGCCGGCGGCCAGAATGGCCTTCTTAACCGGTGCCTCGTTGGAACCCAGCAGTGCCTCGAACAGGATATCCGCCGCGATCGTGCGCTTGCGGTCGAGCGCGCTGCCCAGCACCAGACCCAGGCCCACCAAGGCGTTCTCGGGCGTGGTGGCCATCTCGACGCGCTTATACTCGCAGGTCACAGGCGCCTGCACGTCCAGCGGATTGGGTGCCAGCGTGGACGGGTCCTCGCCGGCGGCAACGGCAGCGTCCATGCGGCGGCTCGCGGCGCTCGACTGCGACAGATAACGCTCGTCCAAAAACGCCAGCGCGCGGTCTACATCTAGGTCGCCATAGAGCGTTATATAAGAGTTGGAAGGATTGTAGTGGCGCGCGTGCGTATCCAGGAACTGCTCGTAGGTGAGCGAGGGAATCGCACGTGGGTCGCCGCCGCTCTCGTGCGCATAGGCGGTGTCGGGATAGAGCGCGGCGTTGACGGCGTCATCCAGCACGCTCATGGGATCGGACAGCGCGCCCTTCATCTCGTTGAACACCACGCCGTTGTAGCGCAGCGTGCCCTCGTGCGGGCTCGTGGAGCTGGTGTCGTCATTGCAGCCCTCGCCCTCCGGCAGGTCCAGCTCGTAGTGCCAGCCCTCCTGCTCAAAAATGGTGGGCTTGGTATAGATGGCCGGGTTGAACACCGCGTCCAGGTACACGTCCATCAGGTTGTACAAATCCTGCTCGTTGGTGGTGGCAACGGGGTAGATGGTCTTGTCGGGGTAGGTCATGGCGTTGAGGAACGTCTGCATGGAGCTCTTGATCAGATCGACGAATGGCTCCTTGACGGGAAACTTGGCCGACCCGCACAGCACTGAGTGCTCAAGAATATGGAACACGCCGGTGGAATCGGCCGGCGGCGTCTTAAAGCCAATGGCGAAGGCCTTGTTCTCATCGTCGCATGCCAGGTACAGCAGGCGAGCGCCCGATGCGGTGTGGCGCAGCACGTAGGCGTCCGAGTCGAGCTCGGGTACGGTCTCGCAGCGCTCGACGGCAAAGCCGTGGCAGATGGTACCGGGCACCAGCAGTGCGGCAGCAGCGGCACGCGGGTCGGTTGAGGTGGTGGACATATGCAGTCTCCTTTGACGCCCCAGCGGGGGCGAATCGAGTCGAATCCCCGAGAGTATACCCATATGGGGCCGCGGCTCTGCGGCGAACTGAAGACGATGTGGGTGGACTAGCCTAACTAGGTTGATAACGAATGCCGCGGGTAGCCGCTGCATCCCGCTAAAGTGAAATAACACCCCGTTTACCGAATCATTTAGGAAATATATGGACTCCTAAAAAGTTCTAATACAATATAAGTCATTTATAAACTGCTGATTCCTTGCAAAGGTATGGTTGATATGGTTGAAGCAAATAGCGTTATCCCCCTCTACAAACAGATTGTCCGTGCGCTTTCTGATTCGATCGCCAACGGCACGTACCGCCCGGGAGATAAGCTTCCGACCGAGGCGGAGCTTATCGAGCAATTTGGCGTGAGCCGAATAACGGTTCGCTCCGCAATTAAAGAAATGGAAGATGCTGGGCTTGTTGAGAGGGCCCGCGGCAAGGGCACGTTCGTTTCGCCGGACACGCAGATGTATGCCGCGGACGACCGTGAGAGCTTTACCCATTCGTGCCAGCTTGCGGGCAAACAGGCGTCTACCAGGGTTCTCGAAATGGGCTGGGACTTCCCAAGCCTGCGAGACGCGAAGTTCCTGGGCGTAGACGATACCCAAAAGGTATTGCGCAGTCGTCGTCTGCGCCTTGTGGATGGCAAGCCCACGATGCTGGAAACCAATAGCTATTCCGCTGTGCTTTCTTTTTTGGAGCATGAATCCCTCGAGGATTCGCTGATGGCGGTACTCGATCGCCAGGGAATCAAGATGGGTCCCAACACGCGTACGCTCGAGGTCTGCTATGCGAGCGAGCTCGAGGCGGCATACCTTAACGTGGAGCTGGACTCTCCGCTGCTTCTGTTTGTCGATAGACGTTATGCTCCAAGCGGCGAGCCACTTTTCATCTCCCGTCAGGTGTACTGCACCGAGCGACTGAAGTTCTACCTGTAAATTAGAGATAGATTGGTCGATTTACCGACTAATTGTTACCGTTCGCGGATTTGGAAAATAGACACGCCGCGTAGGGTAGATTACTAATATACTTTGTTATGACAATATAGTACGTCCTATTGGTATTGGAGAACTATGAATAAGATATTGCTAGCGAGTCATGGTTATCTCGCCCAAGGCATGAAAAGCTCTCTGGAGATTCTGATGGGCACCAACGACCGAATCGAGTGCCTGTGCGCCTATGTCGATGACGATTCAAGGGACGTCGCGGCGTTGATTGATGCATGGATGGAGACGAGGGACCCTGCCGACTCTTGGTTTGTCGTGACTGACATCTTTGGCGGCTCTGTAAACAACGAATTCATTCAGAGGCAGACCGACGGATCGTTTACGTTGATCACCGGAATGAACTTGCCGCTGCTGGTGGAAATGGTTACACAGCTGGACTCCCTGGATGCGGACAAGGCCAAAGCCGCGGTCGAGGGATCGCGTTCGTTTATTCAGCTTTGCGAGGCGGCGGACATGCTTGCCGGCGCCGAGGAAGAAGAGTTCTAGTTAGTTCTGGTTCGAGCCCTAGCTAGGGGCCACACCTGTCATTCCCTTTATCACGTGCGGAGATGATAACGATGATTAAGCTTACGAGAGTTGATTACCGACTGATTCACGGCCAAGTTGCCATGTCCTGGACTCACGCTTTGGATGTAGATTGCATCCTGCTTGCCAGCGATGCTGTGGCAAAAGACGATATGAGGAAGGCGGCCTTGAGGCTCGCCCGTCCCGACGGCGTTAAACTCGTCATCAAGGATGTTGACGCTGCTATCGAGGCGCTCAACAGCGGCGTTACCGACAAGTATTCGCTGTTTATCATCGCTGAGACGATTGAAGATGCCTATCGTCTCGCTAAGGGTTGCAAAGACATCAAAGAGATCAATCTGGGTGGAACCCGAAAGACCCCTGAGACCACGCTTCATCCGACCCCTGCAATCTTCGCGACCGAGAAAGATGCCGAGCATATCCAAGAGCTCCTGGACGATGGTGTGGCCATCGAAATCCGTCAGGTTCCCAATGACGCTAAGGTGTTTGCCAAGGACGTTTTTTAGCCGAAAACATGCTGGCGTTCGGTATTTATTGAACTGATGCCCTATGTCTATGCCCGTCGATTATTTGATCGGCGGGCTTTTTATTGAAGAAAAATCAAAATAATCCGAAATAGTTCTTGCATAGTTAGTTATATAAAGTATTATAACGTCATGGGATGAATGAAGGGTTCATCCAAGTGAGTTAGGAGTAAGGGATGTTCAATTTCGATGAGCCTCGTTACGAGAAGGTTGTGAGCGATGCCCTCGCTCTCCGTCCTCAGATTGAGGCTGCCGTGGACAAGGTCTGCGAGCAGGGTTATTCCAACATCTTCTTCATCGGCTGCGGCGGCACCTGGGCCCACACGCTCCCGATGAAGTATTGGGTCGAGACCACCACGGCCGACGTCGACGTCCACTGCGAGATCGCCGCTGAGTTCCTCGCATGCCCGCCCAAGACCTTCAACAAGGACTCGGTCTGCGTCTTCTCCACCCGTACCGGCACCACCCCCGAGATCATCGAGGCTGCCAAGTTCTGCCAGGAGCAGGGCGCCCGCACGCTGATGTACGTCTCCAACGACAACACCCCGGCCACCGAGTACGCCGATTACAAGTTCTTCAGCTTCGCCGAAGACGACGTTCTGTGCGAGGCCATCTACACCTACCAGATCACGCTGGTCGCCCGCTTCCTCAAGAACGCCGGTGCCTTCCCCAAGTACGACACCTTCATGGAGGAGTTCGGCAACATCGCTCCGTACCTCATCAAGGCCAAGGATGCTCAGGACGAGCGTTGCGCCGCCATGGCCGAGGACTTCAAGGACATCGACTACCACATGGTGATTGGCTCCGGCATGCTCTGGGGTGAGGCCTACGACTACGCCATGTGCATCCTCGAGGAGATGCAGTGGATCAAGACCAAGTCCATCCACGCCGCCGAGTTCTTCCACGGCACCATCGAGCTGTGCGAGGAGGGCACGAGCCTCATCATGCTCTACGGCGAGGACGACACCCGTAAGCTCATGGACCGCGTGGACAACTTCACTCACATGCTCGCCGACGAGAAGGGCGTCAACGTCCGCGTGAACAAGTTCGACACCGCCGAGGTCGAGCTGCCGTTCAGCGACCCCGAGTTCCGCAAGATCGTCTCCCCGATGGTCACCTACACCATCACCGAGCGTCTGAGCTGCCATCTCGAGCACGTCCGTAACCACCCGCTCACCACGCGTCGTTACTATCACCAGATGAACTACTAATCCTCTCAAATTGCTGCGGTTGTCTGCAGGCGAGCTGCGCAGAATGCCTCGCCTGCAGACCTGTTTCTGGGGTTGATCGAAATGGTTGTCCAGTATCTTCTAGTTGCACTGGTCGCATTTATTGCGTCCATGGACGAGCAATTATTTGGCATTACGATGCTTGGTCGTCCGCTGTTTACGAGCCTGTTTGTCGGCTTGATCCTTGGCGATGTCCAGCAGGGCGTTATCGTCGGCGCTGCTTTGGAGTCCATGTTCATGGGCGCCATCATGGTCGGCGCGGCGGTTCCTCCCGAGGTCTATGCCTCCGGCGTGCTTGGCTGCGCGTTTGCCGTCATTACGGGTACGGGCACGGCAACTGCCGTCGCGCTCGCCCTTCCCGTCTCCGTCTTCCTTCAGGTGTGGCGCAACTTCTGCTACGCCGTTCCGGGTGCCTTTGCCTGCAAGAAGATTGAGACCGCTCTGGCAAATCGCGATCTTGCCAAGGCGAATCTGTACCATCTGACCATCGTGCCTCTGTCGATTGGCATTCCGTCTGCACTGCTGGTGTTTGGCTCGCTGTTCTTTGGTGCCGACCTCATCAACAATGCGCTCAACGCGATTCCGCAGTTTGTGATGGACGGCCTCAACGTTGCATCCGGCGTCATGGTCTGCATCGGCTTCGCACTTCTTATCAGGACCATGGGCGATAACAAGCTTCTTCCCTGGCTGTTCCTGGGATTCATTATGGTCATCTACCTCAAGATGGACGTTGTCGGTGTCGCCGCAGCTGCCATTTGCGTCGCGCTGCTCCTGGCCTTCCGCGAGGGCTCGTCCGGTCCGCAGGCGGTTGCTGCAGATGAAGAGGAGGACTTCTAATGGCTACCCAGAACACCGACCTCAAAGAGGCCAAGAAGGATGCGGTTATGACTCCCGATATGTATCGGAGCATGTTCCTTCGCCAGTTTACGAGCCAGTGCTCGCAGTCGTACGACAAGATGATGGCAATGGGCTTCATGTACACCATTCAGAAGCCCCTGCGAAAGATCTATCCCAACGACGACGATTACTATGCGGCGCTCGATCGCCATACCGAGTTCTTTAACATCACGCCTCATGTGCTTCCGTTTGTAGCCGGCCTAACGGTTTCGATGGAAGAGCAGGCGGCTGCCGATAAGAACTTCGACACGTCCTCGATTAACGCCATGAAGGTCGGCCTCATGGGACCGCTTTCCGGCATTGGCGATTCGTTCTACTGGGGAACGTTCCGCGTGGTTGCCGCCGGCATTGGTATCGGCATCGCTTCGACGGGCAACCCGCTCGGCCCCATCGTGTACGCGCTCATCTACTCCGTGATTAACCTTGCAACGCGTATCGTCGCCGCCCATCTGGGATACGACCTGGGAACCAAGTTCCTGCAGCAGTCCGAAGAGAACAACCTCATGTCTCGCATGACGCATGCAGCCGGTGTCCTCGGAATGACTGTTATCGGCGCCATGATTGCGGCACAAGTCTCACTGTCCACTGCTTTAACCTTTGACGTGGGTGGTTCGGAGATTGTCCTGCAGGATCTGTTCGATTCGATCTTCCCCGGTCTGCTGCCCTTGCTGGCAACGTTCGCTTGCGTTGCCCTGTACAAAAAGGGCGTCAAGACCATTTGGATTATTATTGGTATCTTCGCGATCTGCATCATCGGAACGGGCTTGGGAGTGTTCGCGGCGGCGTAATGTTGACTGCTATGCTCGCGCGTTGGATAACTAACTGACCGTTTGAAAACGGGGTTCGGCGTAAGGCCGGCCCCGTTTTTTATTTGAGGGATTTTCCGGCCGTCCAATAGTCCAGGTCCATGCATCACTCACATATCTCTCATCTCTCATTCATCACTAATACGAGAGATAACAGAAAGATGAGAGATAATTACGAGAGATAACTGAGAGACGAAGGAAATCTATTCGCGGCATTCTTCGCAGAACCGAGCGAAAGGACGTGCAGATGAACGAAAACGAACTGACCGGTCTGCTCGAGTCTTTAAGGCGCATGGGCTCGGACGATCTTAACGTTGAGGTCAAGGAGAGCGCCACGACGCTTTCCCGCGACGTATGGGAAACGGTCAGCGCTTTCGCAAACACCGCCGGCGGCATCATCGTACTCGGAGTGAGCGAGCGCGCGGGTTTTGTCCCAGTTGCAAACTTTGAGACCGAGAAAGTGCTCAACCAATTCGTGGCGGGCATGGGCGATGCCGGCGGTCGCGGAAAGCTGGCCAATCCGCCCAAATACACCATTGAGCGCGTGGAGCTCCAGGGCACCGTGGTTCTGGTCATCGCGATTGAGGAGCTCGACCCGTCGAGCAAACCTTGCTATGTCATAGAGCGGGGCGCTCAAGGTGGCAGCTACAAACGCATCGATGACAAAGATGTCCCGCTTTCGTCGACCGAGGTCCTGTCCTTGTCATCGTATGAACGGACGAGTCCTAGCGATCGCGATGCGGTGCCCGGCACGAGTGTGGGCGATCTCGACGAGTCGCTGGTCAACCGCACGATAGAGCGTGCCTATTCGTTGACGCCTCGGGCGATGCGCGGTGCGGCGGACAAGAAGACAAAGATGGAGCGTCTGAATTTCCTCGACTTCCAGGGCAATGTTACCAAGGCCGGCCTCCTTGCCGCGGGCGTTTACCCTCAGCAGTTCTATCCCAAGCTCTTCATTGATGTGGCTGTCCACGTGGGAACTCAAAAGGGAGCTGCGGGGCCACTAAGGTTTATGGACCGCACAATCTGTGAGGGAACGCTGGGCGAGATGATCTCGGATGCTGTCGCGGCCGTCGCCAAGAATTTGCGGCGAACCTCGACCGTCCAAGGCGTCTCGCGTGTCGACTCGCTGGAGATTCCCGAGGAGGTTCTGCGCGAGGCAATCGCCAACGCCGTAATCCATCGAGAATACAGGGATTGGTTCTGTGGACAATCGATTGCCGTCGACGTCTTTGACGATCGTGTCGAGGTGACGAATCCTGGCGGCCTTTACGGGGGAAAGACTCGCGAGAACTTGTTTGACGGCAGCTCCCGATGCCGTAACGCGACGCTCGTGAAGCTCATGTCGATTGTCCCGCTGCCGGATGGCGCAGGTTCGCCGGCTGAGGGCAATGGCTCGGGCATCCCGATGATGATCGATGCCATGCGCGCGCATGGTCTGGCCGAGCCCCTGTTCTGCCCGGGGTTCGATCGGTTCAAGGTCGTACTCTACCGTTCAAAGATCGAGCCGGTCGATCATGGCGGGGGCTTAATTGTGACGGCACTCAAACACTACGGCGAGCTGGGGACGCGTGAGCTGGCAGAACGCACGGGGCTTACAATTTCCCAGGTTAGGTCGCGCGTCAACGCGCTCATTGCTCAAGGCGAGCTTGAGCCCACGGCGCCGGCGACGAGCCGCAACCGCAAGTATCGACTGTCAGAGCGCGTGGAATAAAGGCGTTAGTGGACGAGGCGACCAGATAATCGACCCTCAATTGGCGCCCACTAAGGTAAAGCGGTTGTTGCTCAGTCGACGGTGATGCTAAAGACTCGGCTTACGCCGGCATGGCCCCGAACCCGTCCATCAAGAACAGCCTAAGAACCAGCTTGATGACATATCCCGGTTTGACTTCTGCCGCATCAAAGACGTGGTGCTCGGCGAGCTCGCTGCAGTATGCATAGATGTCGCGGATGAGCTTCGCGCCCGAGAGCGTAAACATGTAGCCTGCGTCCGAAAGCGCATTGGGCGCGGCGGGCAACTTGGCCATATGGCAGAACGTTTGCAGGTCGGGCGCCATAACATTCTGGTAGTCGACGTGGCCGCTGGCATCCTGTGCGGTAAGCTCCAATTGGCGCACAAAATCCAGCGCCGCCGCTAACACAAAGCTCGGCGTAGGCGCATTGACGTCCTGAGTGGTCGCCACAAGCCTGCCCGCCGCCTGCGTGACAAGCCAAGCGACCTCGCGCTGGCAACGCACGGCCTTGCGCGTAACCGGCTTGATGGACGAAGAAGAAACGCTCCCCTTAGGCGGATTCGAAGCAGCCATAAGACCCTCCCATGAACAATCCGGCCCAACAAGCCCGGATGAAACACGTGCTACATCAGTATACAGGGCAACAACGCAGTATGTGGTGGATGGGCGTTAAGCTTATTGCGCACCCCCTGTTCCCAAAGAGCTGTATTCCACTGCTATTTTGCTGAGATGGAGATTAATCTTCTCTTTGAGTCGTTTGACGTCGGTAGGCTGGTTAAGTGCGTGCATTTTCCTGTGACAGTTTGGGCAAAGAGCGACGACGTTACCAACACTGTCGGCTCCACCTTGGCTTAGCCACTCGACATGATGCTCTTCAAGATAGGGAAGTCCGTCCTTTGTTAAAAAGGGGGCTTCGGACCCGCAAAGATCGCACCTGCCCCCAGCTAACTCTTTAGCAATTGCCGCCACTTTACAATTTCGAGTGAAGCGCGGATTGGCAGAGGAAGCGGTTTTTGCTTTGGTCTCATGAGCCCTCTTGGACTCTTCGAAAAGCTGGCGACACAGCTCTTTTGTGCCCAGCTTCTGAGCGCTCGCTATCTCCTTATCGTATGCCGCTTCATTTTCAGAGAGATTTACTTTTAGGGGGAAAATCCAGACATTCCTTTCGGGGTCATCGTGTCTTGGGGCGATGTATGGCTTAAGACAGGGTTCAACTGGCCCCATGTAGCGACAACGGTTTGTTCCAATTTTGATAAAGAGAAAAATATCCGGTCTCAACTCAGGGGGTAGCTCCCAGGTTTCGGCAAGCGCAGCGTTGTTATTTCCGTTTCCTCTTTTTAGGGTCTGACTGGCAGAGCTATCCGAATTGATGTCCGTTCCGTTGTAAAGGAGGATATCCGCTTGCCATCGGTCGGCGTAGACCTTATTTCGTGCCGAACCTGACATGATGACAAAAAGATTGTTTTTCTTGCTCATGCGAATACCGAGCGTTGTCTGACATTCGAAGGTGTCGTGAACTTGTTTTTCGGTCAGGACATCTCCGATGGCAATACCGGGATTGAACATAGGCCCTCCCATTCCAAAACAACTTATTGCCCGAAAGCCTAAGCATGCTGCTCATTAGGGTCAAGGGCGGAGTGGAAATGTTAGGTTCTGTCTGACCATATCGAATACCGTGGACATGGGCAGGAGCCTTATTGCGATAATCATTGCAACGAAGGTGGCATAAACTGTGCAGGACTTTAATTGCATTGACTGGGCGCTGGGGCACCTGAGCTCAACCATCAATAACGGAGGAAGCATGGCGGGCTATCTATTTACGTTTTCTAAAGAGGAAGAAGCGACCGAATGCATGAAAAGAGGAGCCTATTCTACGCTTATGAATCCGAAGTGGAGTAGCGCGACAGAAGCGACTCTGGGTGACTACGTAACTATGCGTCCCGGCGATAACGTCTATTTCTTTAGCAAACGAAAGATATACGGCATTGGAAAAATAGACTCTTTTGAGGGCACCGCCGTAATCGAGAATTTTAAAGGTGCTACTTCGACGGAAACGATAGACATTGATAAGGCTTGCCTTGAGGCGGCTTACAAGGATGCACGGGATGACAAACGTATAGGGCGTTGGATTATAAAATTTACAGCAGATCCGGCGTTATTCAAAATGTCCGTTGATATGGACGATTTGCTTCTAACCAATCCATCGGCATTTCGATCATTGCGTGTCTTTGAGAAGAGATCGTTTATCAAGCTTGATGATGATGAAAACGCCGCTTTTAAAGCAGCGGTGTTACGAGCCAATTGGCCGAACGGCCAAACTATAGAGATTAATCAGCCAGATTGGTTGCGTAACATTTCGGCACCGACTGGCTTGCAAATCAAGAGCCTACTCTCTTCAAATAGGCAAGACTGCGGATCTCTTTCAAAAGAGATGCTATTGGAAGTTGGCCTTCTTAGTCAGCTGACTTCGCAAGAAGTGGAAACGGAGAGGGTATTTGGGCATTGGGATTATTTAGACCATCAGGTTCCCGCCTCTCCAAATAAGCCCGTAATGTACATGGACCGCATGGATGTATTTGGGTATAGGTGGATTCCCGACACAGATAGAATTGTCGAAAAATATATCGTGGCAGAGCTGAAGAAAGATATTGCTCAAGGTACAGATATTGCTCAAGTCATGAGATATGTTGACTGGGTTAGAAGCGAATATGCTCACAGCGGTTACGCGATGATCGAGGCGTATCTTGTCGCAAGAAGCTTTGACACCAATTCTCTGAAGCGGCATTTGTCGGAAATGGTTCGCTATGACGTAAAAGGGCGCCCGCCGATGACCCATCGTTGGCTTAGTTTGAAGTTTGTGCAATATGAAGTCAAAGAGGATGGAACTATTGCATTTTTGCCGGTTGGTTTAGATGGAGACCGATAAACGCTGCTATTGTCGAGCGACACGGAGCCTTCGATTATAAAGAGCGACAAGCCAAGTCCTTGCTTAATGTAAGAAAAGGCGAGGTCATCGACAGTGTCGATTCCTCGCCAACTTGAAGAATTAAAATATAAGGCTACAGGCCGTACACTTCGACCATGGCTTCACCAATGCGGTGGGGCACCCCGGTGACGAGTGCATTGCCCATGCAGAAGGCGCGGTGGCCATCGGTCATGCCGGTATCGGTCCAGCCCCTCGGGAATCCCTGGAGCTGATCGAGCTCGTCGGGAACGAGACGGCGGAAACGGCCGTCGGGGCACTCGATGACATGCTTAAAACGGCTAGCTCCCGTGCCGCCTTCGCCTGTGAGAATCGTGCGGCTCGGTTTATCGGTAGCATCCGGAAAACTCATCGCTCCCTCGGAATACGTGTATGTAAAACCCGTCTTCTTGTTGGTACGTTCTTCGCGTTTGCTGCCTTTGAGGTAGCGCCAGTCAGGAAGCTTTTCGTCGGCGATGTAGAACTGCTCCGGAACACTCGCCTCGTCGACAAGCACGTCGCCGAGCACGTGGCGCTCGCCGTGGTAGTCCTCGGCGAAGTCGCAGGTCAGAACGTGGCAGCCCTGCATAACGCCGGCATTCTTGAACTGAGAGGTCTTTTGGCCAACGCCAAAGCGAGTCGAGTTCTCGTAAGGATCGGGCAGGACATTGAGCTCGGCCATTTCGTCAGGATAGATTGCGGGGAAGGCCTTCGCCATGACGCCGTTGTGCATGCGGTCGACAAGATCGACCTTGCCGGCGTTCTTCTCGCAGAAGATGTAAACACGCTTGCGACGCTGGGGGAAACCGTATTCCGCGGAGTTGACCACGCGCCATTCGACGGTGTAATCGAGGTCGGCAAGGCAGCTTAAGATAATGGCGAAATCGCGACCGCGCTGAGATGCGGGCGACTTGAGCAGGCGATCAACATTCTCAAAGAGCCCGAAGCGGGGCTTCTTCATCTCGAGGAAGTGGTAGATGTCCCACCAAAGGACACCCTTCTTGCCCTCGATGCCATGTGCCTGATTAAGCGGACGTGCGACAGAGTAATCCTGGCAAGGGAAGCCGCCAACGACCATGTCGACACGGGGGATTTCAATCTCGCCGGCTTCAGCCTGCTCCAGGACCTTATTGATGTCTTCGTTGACAACGGAATCATTACCGAAGCGATCCATGTAGCAACGGGCGGCGAACTGACGCGCCTTGGTTCCGGGCGGTTCCCACTGGTTGGCCCAAATGGTGCGAAAGGGCCCGGCGGGCTTCATGTGGAAATCTGGATAACGAGGGTTAGCGTAGCCTTCGAGGCCCAAACGGAATCCGCCGACGCCAGCAAAAAGCTCGGCGATTTTGACCTCTGACATACTCACTCCCCCAAATCGCTGCAAATGCAAAGATCAAGGGTACAGAAATCGGGTTGCAAATGGAAGATCCCTTAGGGGATCTTCACGGTATAACCCGAATTTACAGTAGCATACATATTAAATCATGTCTTATTTCGAGAGGATTTGCCATGTCCAAGAAGCACCTCGACTTCAAGCGCATGCTTGACGATACTGATTTTTCCGACCCCTCAAGCATCGAGCGCTATGCCGCTAATCTCGATGGCATGACGTTCCGCGATATTCTCGAGCTTGGCATTGCGCCGGAGGGGGAGAGCGCGCCCAAGGACTTTGGGTCCAAGAAGTACAAGGGCGGTATGGGAACCCTGATCGAGGAGCGTTACTTTGGCTACAAGGCCAACAGCGATGATCGGCCGGACTTTCCCGAAGCGGGCGTTGAGCTCAAGGCAACGTGTTTTGACGTACTCAAAGACGGTCGTAAATCTGCCGGCGAGCGTCTCGTTCTGACAATGATTCCCTATGACCGTCCCGTTTCGCTCGACTATGAAAGCTCGCATCTCAAGACCAAGCTCAGCAATATTCTGCTGATTTACTACGGCCGCGATCGCTCTATCGACAAATACGACCAGCGCATTGAGCGTGCTGTCATGGTGCGTCTTCCCGAAGAGGACATGAAGATTATTCGCGCCGACTACGAGAAGATCATTTCGTACATTCAGGACGGTCGCGCGGATGAGCTGTCGGAGGGTATGACTACCTACCTGGGCGCCTGCACAAAGGGTGCAACCGAGGCCACGATGTGGGTTGACCAGTACTACGAGTACTTCAATACCGATACGGGCGAGATCGAGCGCCGTCGCGCAAAGCGTCGTGCCTTTTCGCTCAAGCGCTCGTACATGGACTACGTGCTTCACACCTATGTTCTCGGTGCCCCACGCGTCGGCGAGAGCATCGTTCAAGCTGGCGATGAGTCCATTGATTTCGAAAGCTTCGTTACTGCGCTTGTCGAGCGCCACCATGGCGAAACCGATCGTCAAATCGCGGAGCAGTACGGATTGGAATACACGGGCAACAAGGCCCAATGGACGACGCTCGTTTATCGCATGCTCGGCATAAAAAACAATACTGCCGAGGAGTTCGTTAAGGCTGGGATTAACGTCCGCGCTTGTCGCGTTAATAAGAGGGGGCACATCGAGCAGGCAATGTCCTTCCCTCCGTTTGAGTTTAAGCAGCTAATCAACGAGGATTGGGAAACATCTTCCTTCCGTGCACGCCTTGAGACCAGCCGTTTCTTCTTCGTCGTGTTCCGTGAGGACCACGAAGGGATGTGGCGCCTTGACCGCTGCCTATTCTGGGCAATGCCGGCAAACGAAATCGAGGGCCCCGCAAAGGCTTGCTGGGATGAGACACGAAAGGTCATTCGCAAGGGCGTTGAGCTCAATCCGTATCGGGATGCAAGCGGAAAGCTCAAGGTGACCAACAATCTGCCCGGTATGGCGGATAACCCGATTGTCCATGTTCGCCCGCATACGTCAAAAGCGGCTTACAAGTTTGCCGATGGAACAGAGATCGGTGACATCGCAAGGAATGCTTACGAACTGCCCGGCGGGCGCTGGATGACGAAGCAATCGTTCTGGTTCAACAAGGGCTACCTGGAGCACATTCTGGGGCTGTAGCGTTTTGGGATTGTTTAACGATCGAGCTCCTGCTCCTCAATGCCTCGATGTCATCTCTACAAATAAATCCCCTCACCGAGTTGCTTGTGGAACTTGGCGTGATGGTCGCGTGCCCAGGTAAAGAGTGCCTGGTCAAAATTGGTGCGCGTGGCCGGGACGCCAAAGACGCCGGTAACTTCGACGCGCACAAACTCCAGTGCCGGCAGCTTGTTGATGGCAGTGAGAGCAAACGGGGACGAGGGCTCTTCGAACAGATAGCGGCTGCCTTGCAACGCGTCGCAACTGGTACACGTGTTGCCGAGCGACGGGGCTTTGGAGGCTCGTGCGCCTACGGGTTTGTAGCCGCAGCGCTTATGAAGGTAGTCGCGGATCTCGCCCGGCACGCAGCCAAGAGCGGGCACGATGGCGAGTGCGTTGGCATTGGCCGTGTCGATGGCAATGTGCCCGGCTTCGTTGGGCGCGTGCGCGATGGCGATGCTCTCGTCGTTATCGGATCGATAGGGAATGCCGAAGGCCGCGACCGAGGTCTCTTTGTGACACTTCCAGCACTCGCGCTTGCCCAGTACTAGATATATATACGGCGCTGAGGGGTCGGATCGGTCAACACCGGGCAGCCACTCGGCAAAGGGCTCGGGGTTGACGCCGCTGGGTACATACCAGATCTTCTTGGTCCGGTCCCATTTGGCGCCCAGCGCCTTGGCTTCTTCTTTGTGCGAAAAGGGGACATCGAGCTCGGTGCGCATGGCGGCTCCTTGGTGCTGCAGGTGCAAGTGGCTCAAGGATACCGCAGGGCGCAGACATCGCGGCGTTTTGCTGAGAAGTTGCGGTGCGGACTGATTGGTTATGCCGATGGATAGATCGGCAAGTAGATGATCGGCTTTTGGCCAGTTGGGCGGCTGGGGCAGCTTGCGGCGCAGTTTTGTGCCTGGCTATTGTTGATATTGGGGTATTGAATTTGTTTGGCCGCCATTCGTCAGGTGAATTGATGTTACGTTGCGATGACGGTTGGAGCTGCCAGCGGATTTGGTGACATAAAACAAAACAGCCCAGAGACATAGCCTCTGGGCTGCGAACATTTGGTGGGCGTTAGAAGATTTGAACTTCTGACCTCTTCCGTGTCAGGGAAGCGCTCTCCCCCTGAGCTAAACGCCCGATCAAGGGTGCGCAAGTGCGCAAGGGATAATATAACGGAGCCTGAACTCGGTGGCAAGAACATTTTTAAAAATCGCTTACATTGTGGAATTCGGGGGCTTTGTCGTATCCATTTCAAAAGAGTCTGCTGCCGCGATTTGGATGTCGACTAATGCAAGGCCATTGCGGTATCGAGCTATGGAAAGACGCCTGCGGAATTGTCCTACCGATAAGCGGACAAGCCTCCAGCTGGTGCCTTCGCCGTGGTAAGGTAAGCCGAATTGTTTCCAGGCCGTTTCGGGGGAGTGGAATGAGCAAAGAGTGTGTCGAGCAGGTCGAAGGCGCAGGGGCTTCGGTGCCGATGACCGATATATCGAACATTGATGTGCCCGAGGGCACCGACGAGCTCAGCCGCAGCACCCGCCGCGCGTGGCGCGACCGCCTCAACGATGCCCAGGCGCGCAAGATGATCGTGGGCATGTTGGCTACGCTCCTGGGCGGCTCGTTTTGGGGCTTCTCGGGCACCAGTGCGAGCTTCCTGTTCGATGCCTACCATGTCGATACACTGTGGCTTATGAGCGTGCGCCAGATTCTCGCCGGTCTACTCTTTATGGCCGTGGTTGTCACGCGCGACCGCGAGCGCCTGATTAAGCTCTGGACTACACCCGCCGATCGCAAGCAGCTGCTGCTCTTTACCGCCTTTGGCCTGCTGTTCAACCAGTTTTGCTATCTTTCGGCCGTGCGCCTGACGAACGCCGGAACCGCGACGGTGCTCCAGTGCCTGCAGCTCGTTATCATCATGGGCTACACCTGCGTGACCGATCGCCGCATGCCGCGCACTCGCGAAGTCATCGGCATTGGCCTGGCTCTGGGCGGAACCTTTTTAATCGCCACCGGCGGCGACCCCACCAGCCTGAATATCTCGCCGCTTGGCCTGGCAGCAGGTCTTATGTGTGCGGTCAGCGCCACGTGTATGGCGGTGATTCCCGCCAAGATCCTGCCCGAATACGGCAGCCCCATCGTCACGGGCTCGGCAATGCTCACGGCGGGCGTAGTCTCGTGTGTCTTCGTGCAGCCCTGGGCGCATATGCCGGCGCTCGACGCTGCCGGCGTCGAGGCGCTCGCGGTGTTCGTGGTTATCGGATCGTTTTTTGCTTACATGCTCTATATGCAGGGCGTTAAGGACATCGGCTCGGTGCGTGCGAGTCTCATCGGAACCGTGGAGCCCGTCTCGGCGACCATCACCAGCGCCGTTATGCTGGGCACGGTGTTTTTGCCGACCGACCTTATCGGCTTTGCCATGATCATCGTGATGATGTTCCTCACGGTGTAGCTGGCGCCGCTGCCAAGACGGAAAAGGTGTTGTGCCGCATTTTCGCCAATTGATGTCCGTGTCTGGAGTTTAGCTGTCGATGCTCAAAATGCCATAAACTAGTAACGTTATGGACTTTTTCATTGCGACTCAATTGCGAGGATTTCTTTATGGCTGGTAATCACTTTAAGGGCAGCGATAGCGGCCGTCCTGCAGTTCCGCCGCGTCCGAACGGGGCTGGTAAGGCCGGCACGCCGGGCGGCGCTGGACAGGGCGGTTCCGGTAAGCGCGTGTCCCCGGGCGAGACAGCGATGTTTACCGCTCTGTACGAGCAGTCTCAAAAGGCAAAAAAGACCGGCCGTGCAAGAGGGAATGTCTTTGCGGGCGGTGCAACCTCCACGTCGCAGCCGAGCGGGGCTCCTTCGGTACCCGCGAACAACGCAGGTGCTGCCAACGCCGCGAATGCCGCCGGCAACGTTAATGCCGACAAGGCCGCCAACAATACTCCCTCTGCCGGTGGCGCGGGGCTTACGGGTAACCTTGGCACGATTTACACCGGCGCCTCCGAGACTGGCACGTTCGCCCGCCTGGATGATAGCGGTGCCGAGTTTGCGGGCTCGGGTTCCAAGGAAGATTATTACGATTTTGGCTTGAACTACGGTGGCGACGCTTCGCCGAGTTCGACCTCTGACGGTCTGGTCCGTCATCGCCATCGCAAGGGCGAGCGCAAAAAGCGTCACACCGGCGCCATTATTGCCGTTGTAGTCGCGGTGCTTCTCGTTGCGCTTGGCGCAAGCGGCTTTATGCTGCTTAACTCGGCAAAGACCGTAAAGAGCGAAGCGAAGGAGGCTGTCGAGATCGTCGGTGGCCTTAAGGACAAGGTCACGTCGGGCGATTTTTCGACGCTGCCTGACGACGCGAAGAAGATCGATGAGCTCTGCGACAGCATGAAGGCGGAGACCTCGAGCCCGCTGTGGACGGCGGCATCGTTTATCCCGGTGTATGGCAGTGACATCAACGCAGCCCGCACCATGATCGACGCCCTGTCCGATGTCTCGAGCAACGCGCTGGTTCCCATGGCCGACAACCTTTCGCAGGCCACGCCCGGCAAGCTGTTCCAGGACGGCATGATTAACGTGTCCGCGCTGCAGGCGGTCGCCGATTCGCTTTCCAGCAGCTCGAAGGTGTTCAAGAGCGCCAACGAGAAGGTCCAGGGCATTGGCGATACTCATATTTCCCAGGTGACCGAGCTGGTCGATAAGGCCAAGGACGGCTTTGCCACCCTCAACGGTGCGGTTGACGCGGCGGAGAAGGTCGCCCCCGTCCTTCCCCAGATGCTTGGCGCCAACGGCCAGACGCGCAACTACCTTATGTACGCCATGAACAACGTCGAGATTCGTGCTTGCGGCGGCTTTGGCGGTTCGCAGGGCCTGATTTCGGTCACTGACGGCCAGATGTCGATTGGCGAGTTTGTTCCCCGCATTGGACTCAGCGAGGATGAGGCAGTCGAGAGCGTCGACGAAGAGGATGAGGCGCTGTTCGGCAACCACAGTAACCTGTACAACTCGGGCAATACCTATTCGCCTGATTGGCCCCGCAACTCGCAGCGTGTCGCCGCGCTGTGGAAGTCCCAGTATGGACAGGACGTTGATGGCGTCATCGGTATCGACCCGGTGTTCCTGCAGTATCTGCTGGGCCTGGTCGGTAATGTCTCGCTGCCCGACGGAACGGTTGTCGACGGCACCAACGCCGCAAAGGTCCTCATGCACGATGTGTACTGGAACTATCCGGTCGAGGAGTCGGACGGCATCTTTGCATCCGTCGCCAGCGCTGCCTTCGACAAGATCCTTGGCGGTATCGGCGATGTCGATGTTACGAAGCTTGTCAGCGCCGTTGAGCGCGGTGCCGAAGAGGGCCGCCTGATCGCGTGGATGAGAAACGATGATGAGCAGAATGCCATCAAAGAGACGGGCATTGACGCTTCGCTGCCCGATCCGGATGACCCGAGTGCCGATCCTGTTGCCGGCGTTTACTTTAACAACCTGAGCTTCTCCAAGCTCGACTGGTACCTGAACGCCGATACGCAGATTGGCCAGGGCATCAAGAACGGTGACGGCACGTGCTCCTATCGCATCACCGTTACCCTGACGAACATCATGACGCAGGAGGAGGCTGGCAAGCTGCCCGACTACGTTGCGGCGAGCGCACCCGATGCCGCGCGTGACGACGAGCGTCTGAATGTCTCGTTGTTTGCCCCGACGGGCGGCAACATTACTGATCTGACCGTCGAGGGCACCCAGTTTGGTCTTGGTGCCGCTACGTGGCATGGAATCCCCTTCTATTCGGGCACCGTTGACCTGCATGCTGGCGAGACGACGACGATCACGTATACGCTGACCACGTCGGCCGAGGCGGGGGACAAGCCGCTTACGCTGCGTCAGACTCCTACATGCCAGGCGGCTCGTGACAGCGCGTCGGCGTAGGGTTTTTCTGGTAGCGCAGATAATCGAGTACCATTTTGGGGCGGACAGGCAATCTGTCCGCCCCTATTTTGTAAGGAGAGCGCATGAAGTACTTTGGCACCGACGGCTTTCGCGGTGAGGCCAACGTTGGGCTGACGGTAGAGCACGCTTATAAGATCGGCCGCTTTGTGGGCTGGTATTACGGCGCCAACCGCGAGCGCAAGGCACGCGTGATCGTGGGCAAGGACACGCGTCGTTCGAGCTACATGTTCGAGGCGGCGCTGGTGAGTGGCCTGGTCGCGAGCGGTGCGGACGCATATATGCTGCACGTGATTCCAACGCCGGGCGTGGCACATCAGACCGTGGAAGGCTGCTTCGATTGCGGCATCATGATCAGCGCGAGCCACAACCCGTTTTGCGATAACGGCATTAAGCTCGTCAACAGCGACGGCTTTAAGATGGACGAGGACGTGCTGGAACTCATCGAGGATTACATCGATGGCAAGAGCGAAGTGCCGCTGGCCACGGGCAACCACATTGGCGCTACGGTGGACTACATGCAGGGTCGCAACCGTTATATTGCCTCGCTCATCGCAAGCGCGAACTTTTCGCTGCAGGGCGTCAAGATCGGTCTCGACTGCGCCAACGGCTCGGCATCCTCGGTGGCCAAGCCGGTGTTCGACGCACTGGGCGCCGACGTGCGCGTGATCAATGCCGCGCCTGATGGTTTTAACATCAACGTCGACTGCGGCTCCACGCATATGGAGCGTCTGCAGCGCCACGTGGTGGAGCAGGGCCTGGACGTGGGCTTTGCCTACGACGGCGATGCCGACCGCTGCTTGGCCGTGGACGAGCGCGGCCGCGTGGTCGACGGCGACCAGATCCTGTACGTGTGCGGCGTGTATCTGAACAAGCACGGTCGTCTTTCGGGCGGTACTGTGGTTCCGACGATCGCCAGCAACTTTGGCCTGGTCAAGTCGCTGGAGCTTGCCGGTCTGAGCGCCGTGACCAGCGGCGTGGGCGACCGTCATGTGTATGCCAAGATGCGCGAGGGCGGCTACAGCCTGGGCGGCGAGCAGACGGGCCATACGATCTTTGGCGATATCGAGCGCACGGGCGACGGCATTATGACCTCGCTGCGCGTGATGGAAGTGATTCGCGCCGAGCGCGAGACGCTCTCGCAGCTCACGGCTCCGTGCAAGCTGCTGCCGCAAGCGCAGGTTGCCGTGCGCGTGGCCGACAAGGATGCCGCGCTCGAGAACATGGGCGTGCAGAACGCGATCGCCGAGGCCGAGGCCGCGCTGGCGGGCGAGGGCCGCGTGCTGGTGCGCAAGAGCGGAACCGAGTCGGTGATTCGCGTTTTGGCCGAAGCTCCCGACCAAGCAGCTGCCGACGCCGCCATGAAGCGCATCGCCAACGCACTGGAGGCTCTATAGGGTGCCTTCTGGGTTGTTCGATAGGGGGTTATAAAAGGCTGTGGTCAAAAAATGGCAAAAATGAGTACTGTCACTAAATCAGTAGCAGCAAATTTTGCCCAAAGAGGCCATTTTGGCAACGCCTGAGCGTCATATCAAAGAGTTTTGCTCCTCATATGTCCAATAAACAGGGTCCCAAATGAGAATAAATCTCATTTGGGACCCTGTTTTAGCCCAAAATAAAAGCTATCAATCCGACAACAGTACTCATTTTTGCCCTTTTTTGACCACAGCCTCTCCGGAACAGCCATCCGGCACCTGGGGACGTTCCAAAACTGCCGGAAGGTAGTCATTGGGGACGTTCTTAAACGACTAGTCATTAAAGAACGTCCCCAATGACTAGGGCCCCGTGGGATTGATCCCGCGGGGCCCTTTGCGTTAATGATCCGGTAAGGTCTTACAGCTGGTACAGCGTGGTGAACTTGTCCTGCAGGTAGCTGCAGTAGTAGCGGGCGTCGAATGCCATACCGCAGGCGCCCTTGATGAGCTCCGGCGCGTCTTTGGCGCGGCCCCACTGCCAAATGTGCTCGCCCAGCCACGCGCGGACGGGCGCCAGATCGCCGCTCGCGCAGGCACCGGTAAGGTCGACGCCGTCGCGGCACATGGCCGGCACAAACATGGCGTCGTAGGCGCTGCCCAGCGCATACGTGGGGAAGTAGCCAAACGAGCCACCGCTCCAGTGCGTATCCTGCAGGCAGCCGTGCGTGTCGTCAGGAACGGGAATGCCCAGGTACTCGTCCATAAAGCGGTTCCAAAGCGCGGGGATATCCTTGGCCGTGGCCTCGCCGGCAAACAGCATGCGCTCGATCTCGTAGCGCACCATAATATGCAGCGGGTAGGTGAGCTCGTCGGCCTCGGTGCGGATCAGCGACGGCTGCGCGATGTTTACGGCGCGGTAGAGCGTGTCCTCGTCAACGTCGCCGTAGACCTCGGGCGCGTGGCGGCGCAGCACCTCGAGCAGCGGGCCCATAAAGGCGCGGCTGCGACCCACGGTGTTCTCGAAAAAGCGGCTCTGGCTCTCGTGGATGCCCATGGAAGTGCCGCCCTCCAGGCAGGTGCGCGCATAGGCGGGATTGACGCCCAGCTCGTACATGGTGTGACCGGCCTCGTGGATGATGCTGTAGACGTTGGAGATGCAGTCGTCCTCGTAGATGTGCGTGGCGATGCGCGCGTCGCCCACCGAGAAGCCCTCGCTAAACGGGTGCTCGGTAAAGGCAAGCGTGGTGTCGTCCAGGTCCAGGCCGACGAGCTTCATAAGGTCGAAGCTCATGGCACGCTGGGCGGCCTCGGGCACGCGGGCATGCAAAAAGTCGGCAGCGGGCTGCTGGCCGCGCTCGCCGATGGCGTGCACGAGCGGCACGACCGTGGCCTTGACCTCGTCGCAAAACGCATCGAAGCTCTTGGTGGAAAGGCCGCGCTCGTACTGGTCGAGCCAAACATCGTATGGATCGCGCTTGGGGTCCATGAGCTCGGCCTGATGCTTAAGCTGGCCGACGATTCTATCCACATAGGGCTCAAAACTCGCCCAGTCATTGGCCGTCTTGGCCTTGTGCCACACGGCGTCGGCCTCGCAGGTGAGCCTGGTCCAGGCCTCGGCCTCCTCGGTGGGAATGGCGCTTGCCTCGCGCTGGTCGCGGCCGAGCACGCGGATCTCGTCGAGCAGCTGCGGGTCGTCGATCTTGCCGCCGGCGACGGTCTCGCGTGCCAGCGAGCGCACAAGCTCGACAGACTTTTTGCTGGTCAGGAGCTTGTGATGTTCACCGGCAAGGGTGCCCATGGCATCGGCGCGCGCTGCGGCGCCGTTGGCGGGGGCAATGGTCGCGCCGTCAAACTCGGCAATCTTGAGCAGGTACTCACGAGTCCACAGCTTGCCCTCGAGCTTGCGGAATTTTTTGACGGCCTTATCGACCTTCATGCCTTTGGATGTCTTGCCCGCTGCAGGCTCGGCCTTCTTATCGAGTTTCTTTCCCATACCATATCCTTGATCTCGTGAGCCGAGCGCTTCGGGTGGGCGCGCGGCCAGTTTGCACAGCTACCTGCCTTGTACCCAGTGCGAACAAAACGGAACGCGGCGATGCACACGCAGAATGTGGTATCCTGTAGCCCAATGCGTTGACGGAGAGGGTTTTGCCCGCCGCGTCGCCGGCAAGAGAGGGAAGGTCATGGGCTGCAAGCCTTCCTGCGGTGACAAGGGCCAAACGTTCACTCCCGAGCAGCGACCTCAACGGGCACGCGGCCAGCGGCGGCGAAGCCCCAGTAGGGAAGCCGTGAGCCTCGCGATAAGGGGCGCAGAGTGGGCACGGCGGGCCAGACATCCGCCGCGTCAAACAAGGTGGTACCGCGGAATTCAACCGTCCTTGGGCAATGTACATGCCCGAGGGCGGTTTTTTGTTACCGAACCGGGCCGTGTTTTCACAACGCCAGGCGGCGGCAGTCGTCCCGGCGAGCGGGGAGCGCGATAGACGAAAGGGAAGACATGAGTCTGATTGATGATCTGGTCAAACTCGAGGAAGAGGCCAAGGAGCTCGTCGCAGGCGCCGACGACGCCGCCAAACTCGAGGCTGCGCGCGTTGAGCTGCTCGGCCGCAAGGGCCGCATCACCGGCCTGATGCGCATGATGGGCAAGCTCGCCCCCGAGGATCGCCCCGTTATGGGCAAGCGCGCCAACGAGATGCGCCAGCTGATCGAGGGAATGCTCGACGAGCGCACCACCGAGATGAAGGCCGCCGCCCTCAAGCACGCACTCGAGCACGAGGCCGTCGACATCACGCTGCCGGGCATCCGTCCGCAGATCGGTCACCAGCACCTGATCAAGCAGATCATCGAGGAGGCCGAGGACATCTTCTGCGGCATCGGCTACACCGTCGAGTCCGGCCCCATGGTCGACACCTCCTACTACAACTTTACCGCGCTCAACGCCCCCATGGATCACCCGAGCCGCTCGGCTCGCGATACCTTCTACGTGGTCGACAACAACCCCGGCAGCGTCGCGCACCCCGAGGCTCACGCCCACGGCGAGTCCGACGTACTGCTGCGCACCCAGACTTCGGGCGTGCAGATCCACACCATGGAGTCGCAAAAGCCGCCCATCTACATGATCTGCCCGGGCACCGTCTATCGTCCCGACACGGCCGACGCCTGCCACCTGCCGCAGTTCAACCAGATCGAGGGCCTGGTCGTCGACGAGGGCATCACCTTTGGCGACCTGAAGGGCACGCTCGACTACTTTGTTAAGTGCATGTTTGGCGAGGACCGCAAGACGCGCTACCGCCCGCACTTCTTCCCCTTCACCGAGCCGAGCTGCGAGGTGGACGTGAGCTGCCACGTGTGCGGCGGCAAGGGCTGCAACTTCTGCAAGCACAGCGGCTGGATCGAGATCCTGGGCTGCGGCATGGTCGACCCCAACGTCCTGATCAACTGCGGCATCGACCCCGAGAAGTACACCGGCTTCGCCTTTGGCATTGGCGCCGAGCGCGTCGCGGCCCTGCGTTACGACCTGCCCGACCTCAGAACTCTCATGACGGGCGATATGAGGTTCCTCAATCAGTTCTAAATCACCCGTTTTTTCAGGCATTTCTTTCTCATAAGGAGTAATCAAGTGAGAGTTTCTTACGACTGGCTCAAGACCATGATCGATATTCCGGAGGATCCCAAGACCCTTTCGGACGAATATATCCGTACCGGCACCGAGGTCGAGGCGATCGACACCGTGGGCGAGTCCTTCGACCACGTGGTGACCGCCAAGGTGCTCACCAAGACCCCGCACCCCGATAGCGACCACATGTATGTGTGCTCGGTCGACGTGGGCGACAAGAATCTCGACGCCGACGGCAACCCCGCTCCGCTGCAGATCGTCTGCGGCGCGCAGAACTTCGAGGCCGGCGACCACATCGTCACGGCCATGATTGGCGCTGTCCTGCCCGGCGACGTCAAGATCAAGAAGAGCAAGCTTCGCGGCGTCGTGTCCATGGGCATGAACTGCTCCGCGCGCGAGCTCGGCCTGGGCGGCGACCACTCCGGCATCATGATCCTGCCCGAGGACACGCCCTGCGGCATGCCGTTTGCCGAGTACGTGGGCTCGAGTGATACTGTGCTCGACTGCGAGATCACGCCCAACCGCCCCGACTGCCTGTCCATGATCGGCATGGCCCGCGAGACTGGTGCCATCTTCGATCGCGATTTCCACGTTGAGCTGCCTGCCATCAAGGCCGAGACCGGCCGCGCGACCGACGACGAGCTTTCCGTCGAGATTGCCGACGAGGGCCTGTGCGACCGCTACGTCGCCCGCATCGTGCGCAATGTGAAGGTTGGCCCGTCGCCCGACTGGATGGTCAAGCGCCTTAACGCCCTGGGTGTGCGCCCGCACAACAACATCGTCGACATCACCAATTACGTGATGATGCTCACCGGTCAGCCGCTGCACGCCTTTGACCTGGACACCTTTGCCGAGCGTGATGGCCATCGCCGCGTGGTGGTTCGCGCCGCCCAGCAGGACGAGAAGTTCACGACGCTCGACGGCGAGGAACGCACGCTCGACGCCGGCATGGGCCTTATCACCGACGGCGAGCGCCCCGTGGCGCTGGCCGGCGTTATGGGCGGCATGGATTCCGAGATCGAGGACGACACCGTCGACGTGATGGTCGAGAGTGCCTGCTTCAACGCCGGTCGCACCTCGCACACCAGCCGCGATCTGTCGCTGATCTCGGATGCCTCCATCCGCTTTGAGCGCCAGGTCGACGAGACCGGCTGCGTGGATGTCGCCAACGTCACGTGCGCGCTCATCGAGCAGATCGCTGGCGGCGAGGTTGCTCCCGGCTATGTCGACGTTTTCCCCGCGCCCAAGACCATCGACAGCATTAAGCTGCGCCTGGCCCGCGTGCACGCCATCTGCGGCGCCGACATCGAGCCCGACTTTATCGAGCGTTCGCTCGCCCGTCTGGGCTGCACCGTCGAGCGCGACGGCGATGACTTCATGGTCACCCCGCCGAGCTTCCGTCCCGACCTGCCGCGCGAGATCGACCTGATCGAGGAGGTCCTGCGCCTATGGGGCATGGGCCGCGTGACGGCGACCATCCCGGCTGCCAAGAACCACATCGGCGGTCTGACCCGCGAGCAGAAGCTCACCCGCAAGGTCGGCGAGATCCTGCGCGCCTGCGGCCTTAATGAGACCACGACTTTTGGCTTTGCCGCCCCGGGCGACCTGGAGAAGATCGGCATGTCCACTGAAGGCCGCGGCTGCCCCGTGGTGCTCATGAACCCGTTGGTCGCCGAGCAGACCGAGATGCGCCGCTCGCTGTTGCCGGGCCTACTGCAGTCCGTGGCCTATAACGAGGCCCACGGCACGGCCAATGTGCACCTGTACGAGGTCGGCAGCCTGTTCCATGGCCGCGAGAACGCCAGCCTGCCCAAGGAGACCAAGTCCGTCGCGGGCGTGCTCTCGGGCCAGTGGAGCGAGCAGTCTTGGAACATGAAGTACCGCAAGCTGCGCTTCTTCTTTGGCAAGGGCATTGTCGAGGAGCTGCTCGCCCAGCTGCGCATCGAGAAGGTTCGCTTCCGTCCCGTCGAGGGCGAGGGCTACGCTTTCTTGCAGCCGGGCCGTGCCGCCGAGGTTCTGTCCGGCGGCACCGTGCTGGGCTGGGTCGGCGAGATCCACCCCGAGGCGCGCGAGGCGATGGGCATCGACGAGGTCGTCGTTGCCTTTGAGCTTGACTTGGACAAGCTGATCAAGGGCGCCCGCAATCAGGAGAACTACCGCGAGTTCTCGCAGTACCCTGCCGTTGAGCACGACCTGGCTATCGTGGTCGATAACGCTGTGACCTGCGAGGATCTTGAGCGCCGTATTACCAGCGCCGGCGGCAA
>USHZ01000009.1 GCA_900554595.1 uncultured Collinsella sp.
CCCTTAACCAGCGCGAGCGCATCGGCGGGTGAGGCCACCATGATCAGAGTCCATTGACGCGGCGTTGCGGTATGAATGATGTCGACGGTCCTTTGCACCGAGAAAAACCGCATCCAAACGCCTTCTGGCGCCGCCGCCCTCATGGGTGCCCATTGGCGCGAATCCGCCGCGATCTCATCGTTGACGATTAAGACAAGATTGGAACCCACAGTCTCGTTCCACAGCTCAACGTCTTGCCCGTAAATGAAACGGTCGTCGATACGTGTGAGAAGGATCTTGGATTGAGCCATGGCAGCCCCATTCTGTTTGAGACCCGTAAGAGCGAGACATCGCGTCTCCAATATTAGTGCATTTAAAGTGAGAAAAGCCGTCAGAACACTTGCGCGGATGTGCAATGTCCCGTATCATAGACAGCCGTTGACGCCTCAGTTGTGTCACCACATGGCCGCCAGCGTAGCTCAGTTGGTAGAGCACCGCTCTCGTAAAGCGGGGGTCACCGGTTCGAGCCCGGTCGCTGGCTCCATTGCACAAGACAGCCGCCTTCGGGCGGCTTTTTTGTTGCCGATTTCAGGCGAACATCCGCCAATCCAAGCACAACGCCGCCTATAACTCCCCTACTCAACAACAAGCCCCGCTGATCGCAATCCCCAAAGGAACCGCGATCAGCGGGGCTTAAACGCGCTTCCCAAGGGGAACCACGCTAGCTCACGAGCAGTGCGCTACTCCTCCCAGTAAGCGTCTGCAAGCAGCTTAAAGCAGATCTTCTTGACCGGCTGTGCGCCATCGCCCGGGAACTCGAGCGTGGGCATGTGGGGCTCGCCGGCAACGAACAGTGCGAACTTGTCGTCGGCAAGATCGCCGGCGATCGAGGCGTCGGAATCGACCAGATCGTAGTCGTCCTTCTCGTCAAACTCCTGAACCAGCGTCAGGCTGCCCGTGGCGACCTTAAAGGCCTCGCGACCCTCGACGTCAATCTGCAGGTCGTGATAGCGCTGATGCGTCTCATAGTGAGCCTCGGCCTCGGGACGCGTCGTGGGAGCCATGACGTTCGCAAAGACCTTGTCGCCCAGAATCGGATGGCTGCCAACCTCGAGCTCCGCCGGATCGTTCTCCTCGAGCCAATCGATCAGCACGTCGAGGCCTTTGAGCATTCCGCGGTATTCCTCGATATCGCCCAGTGCACCGTAAATCATCTAAATCCCCTCTCGGATCGTTTCTTTGGCGGCTACTCGGCAAACGCGTTACCGACGCTGTTGCCACCCACATACGTCTCGACCAGGCTAAGGTCGGGATTGAACACGACGGCATCGGCGTCGCGCCCCGGCATAATGCTACCGCACTTGTCATCGGCTCTAACCACAAGCAAGCAACCGATGCCGGGACCGACGCCCAAGCTCCTACAGCTCGGTCACGACAACGCCGTTGTAGACCTCGTCCCAACGGTCCATGACCAGATGGCCGGTCATGGGATCCATGGCGTTGAGCTTGCCGCACGTGTTGGCGGTACGCAGCACCGTCTCGTCGTCTGCGCCAGCAGCGATGGCATGTGCGAAGCCTGCGATAGTGGAGTCACCAGAGCCCGTGGCGTTAACGGCAGGGATATCGGGCGTCTTTGCGCGGAACGCACGGCCATTGTGGAAGCCAACGGAGCCGGCAGCGCCCATGGACACGACGACCCAGGGGATATCGGAGAAACGGGCGTCAGAGGCGAGCGCGGCACGGAGCTCGTCCACATCGTCGGTGGTAAAGCTCGTGCCCAGAAGGCCGTTAATCTCGGTCAGGTTAGGCTTGACCAGCTCGGGCTTGACCTCGGATTTGAGCGCAGCCTCAAGCGAAGCGCCCGAGGTATCGAGCAGCACCTTGGCACCGGCGTTCTCGGCAATGGCCGTGATCTTGGCATAATAGTCTGCCTCGACACCGCGGGGCAGCGATCCCGAAATAGCGACGACGTCGGCCTTGCCCGCAAGCTCGGTAAACTTGGCGGTAAAGGCATCGAGCTCCTCGGGGGCAATCGTCGGGCCGCTCTCGAGCAGCTCGGTCTGGTTGCCGGCGTGGAGGATGTTGAGGCAAATACGAGTCTCGCCCTTGATGGGTACAAAATCATTCTTGATGCCGTTGACATCCATGAGCTCGGCCATGTAGGCGCCCATGTGTCCACCGAGCAGACCGGTTGCCACAACGTCGTCGCCCAGCTGGCCTAGGACGCGGGCCACGTTAAGGCCCTTGCCGCCGGCGGTCTTTTCGGGCGTCACGCGGTTGACGTCGTCGATAATGAGCTCATCGAGCTGATAGCGCGTATCGACAGACGGGTTCATCGTAACGGTGAGGATCATTTTTAGCTCCTTATCTCGCAGGCTCCTTGTGCCTCGCGATACGAGTCGACAAAAACGGAATTACAGAATCTCAATCGTGAACGAGCGAACGACGGTCTCCTTAGGCTTGGCGACAAGGCAGCCGCGCTTGTGCTCAAGCACGTCATCCTCATCGGAACAGGTCGAAAGGCCGCCCCAAGGCTCAACTGCCACATAATCGCCCTCGGGCTTACTCCACACAATGAGATACGGGAAGCCCTCAAAGCTCAGGCGGACGCCCTTGTCCTCCCCCTTCTTAGAAAGCGTAACCTGACGGCTCTCGAGCACGTCAAAGATGGTCTCCGCAAAATCGAAGAGCTCGTGCGACAGGGGCAGCGTCTTTCCCACCATTGGGTTCTTGGAGCGGTTTGCCACGTCAATCAATCCAGTCGAGGGAACGGCGGTGCAGAGCTCCGCAGCCTCGTCTTTCTCAAAGCGCAACTCGTAGTCCGTATAGGCCTCGCCCTCATCGAGCGGACACCTAAAGCCGGGATGACCGCCGATAAAGAACGGCATGTCCTCGGTACCCTCGTTGGTAACCTCATAGGAGACACGCACGGCGGCGTCCTCGAGCGTATAGCGGGCGACAAGTTTAAACGGGTAGGGATAATCGCTCAGCAGCGCGGCGTTATCCTCCGAAGCCAGGCACATCGCCAGCTCGTTCTCGCCTTGGCTCAGCAGCCTCCACTCCTGTTTGCGCGCAAACCCGTGGCGAGCGAGCTTTACATGATGCCCGGCAAACGTCATGGCGCTGTTGTCGCGCAAGCCTCCGCAAATCGGGAAGCAAATCGGTGCCTGGCCAGACCACACGGCGGGATCGCCCTGCCACAGATACTCGCGACCTCCGGCCTCAATCGAGGTAAACGAACCGCCAGCCGTGGACACCTTAATAGAAATCGAATCGTTGGAAAGAGCGTATTCCATTATCCATCCTTTCGAACAACTGCTTTTTTTGCTCGCAAGAACCCGTCTCGGCCCTGACCAAAGGACAAACCCGCACGTTCATCGATGCGTCCGGTATCCCCGCCATGTAACGGGGTACCATACAGACATTGATGCAATTACAGCTGAAAGGCCTTCTTATGCGAACCATCATCCTCTACGCCTCGCGCCATCACGGCAATACGAAAAAGCTCGTGGACGCCATCGTCGAGGCGCACCCCGAGATCGATACCCTCGACGTGAAGTCACTCGGCAAAAACGAGTACCCCAACCTGCACGAATATCATCTAATCGGCGTCGCCACGGGCATCTATTACTCCGAGATCGACAAAGATATGGCACGCGTGCTCACCAATGTGCTGCAGCCGCAAGACAAGGTGTTTGGCCTCATGACCTACGGTGGCAAAAACAAGTGGTACGGCAAGGATATCGATGGCATCTGCCGCATGAAGCAGGCCATCTTTATGGGTGTCTACGGCTGCCCCGGTTTTGATACGTGGGGGCCGTTCAAGCTCGCCGGCGGTGTCCAAAAGGGACACCCGACCGCCGAGGAAATTAAGGGCGCCGTCGACTTCTTCGACAAGATCGAAGACGAGTATGGCGACATCATCGTCGAAGAGTACGCCAAGCGTGAGAAGCGTCTAGCCTACGAAAAGGAGCATCCTGCGGGAGGTCTTGTGGCCGGCGTCAAGCGCACGGCAAAGAAGATCGCTAACAAGCTGTAACTGTGAAGGTGCTTTTGAGCGTTTAACCCATACGGCGGGTCCGAGCAGATTCGGGCCCGCCGTCTTTTTCTATCGTTACTCGGTAAAGGCGTTGCCGACGCTCTGGCCGCCAACATACGTCTCGACGAGGGTGAGCTCATGGTCGAACACGACAAAGTCGGCGTCGCGACCCGGCATGATGCTGCCGCACTTATCCTCGATGTGCGCGGAGCGTGCCGGCACCTCGGTTGCCATGCGAATGGCGATATCGGCGCTGGCGATGCCCCAGTCGACGATGTTCTTGACGCCCTGGGCAAGCGTGAGCACCGAGCCGGCAATGCTCTTGCCGTCAGCGAGCCAGCACAGGTTGTCTTTCATGATGACGTCCATGCCACCACTGGTGTAGCTGCCCTCGGGCATGCCGCCGCAACCCAGGCAGTCGGTGATGAGCACCGTGTGTTGCCAGCCCTTTGCCTGCAGCAGTGCCTTGATGGCGGCAGGGTTTACGTGCTTGCCGTCACAGATGATCTCGGCGTAGGTCTCGGGCGTGGACATGGCAGCGCCCACGACACCGGGCTCACGGTGATGCAGGCCGCGCTGACCGTTATAGGTATGCGTAAAGCAGCTGGCACCGGCGTTGATGGCGGCGATGCACTCATCGTAGGTGGCGTCGGAGTGACCGATGCTGGTCACCACACCCTTGGCGTTCAGAGCAGCCGCATAAGCAGCGGCACCGTCGCGCTCGGCCGCCATGGCGCTCTTAACGATGCGACCACCCGCAGCCTCCTGCCACTGATCGAAGACCTCCTCGGAGGGGTCGATAAGATAAGCGGGGTTCTGTGCGCCCACATGCTTCATGGTAAAGAAGGGGCCCTCCAGGTAGATGCCCTGAATGCGAGCACCGCAGAAGTCGGGGCCGCGGCCCTCGTCCGCCTTGGCGATAGCGGCGCAGGCGTCCTTGATCTGCTCGACGCCATCGGTGAACGTCGTGGGCAGCCAGCTGGTGGTACCGCGACGGGCGAGCTCGGTTGAGCTGATATCGATGCCCTCGGGATCGTTATCGGTAGTTGAGTGGTTGTAGAAGCCATGGATGTGAGTATCGACCATACCCGGTGCGATCCACGATCCCGTGTAGTCCTTAATCTCGCAAGAGGGCTCGTCGGCCTGCCAGGCGCCAAAGACGCCGTCCTCGACCATAAGATAGCCGCCCAGTTGCGGGCCTGCCGGCAAGAAGAACTTGTCAGCCTTAATTGCGTATGTGCTCATATGCACTCCTTGCTTCCAAAGCAGTTGACTGTGGTGATGCTTATACCCAGCTCACGTAAAACAAAAAGCGCCCGCCCGCCGTTATGAGCGGACGGGCGCCCTTACAGGGGGACGCGATTAAGCGGTGAAGGGGTGAATCGTCACGCCCTTAACCACGCGGTTGACCGTGCCGGTGGGGCTCGGCGTATCGGGCGTGTTGCCCACGCGCACGGAGTTGAGCAGGCTGATAGCCTGGGCAAACATCACGAACGGCAGAGCAAGGTAGCCCTCGGGAAGTGCCTCGTAACCCTTAAAGGTGAAGGACTCACCCTCATAGACGGTGGCACCTTCCTGCTGAACGGCGATGGTGTGCTGAGCGATCTCGTCGCCACCGATCTCGTTGAGGATGTCGATGTCGTACTGACGGGTGTAGGCGTCGTTGTTGACGAACACGAAGACGAGCGTCTTATCGTCGACGAAGGACTTAGGTCCGTGACGATAGCCCATGGAGGTGTCGTAGGAAGTAGCGACCAGACCGTGAGCGAGCTCGAGGATCTTGAGCTGGCTCTCCTGGGCAAGGCCACCGAAGGAGCCAGAACCCAAGTAGGTCACGCGGTTGAAGTCGCCAGCCAGGTAATCGGCGATCTCGGGCTCACGGGAGATGACCTCCTCGCCCATCTTGGCGATGGTCTCGACCCACTCGGCCTTCTGCTCGTCAGAGGCAGTGTCGAAAATAAGGGTGGAGAGCAGGGTCATGCAGGAATAAGAACCGGTCATGGCGAAGCCCTTGTCGTTGGCGCGCGGAATGAGCAGCGTCAGCGCATTGGGATCATCGGCGGACTCGACGGCGAGCTTGCCCTCGGGAGCGCAGGTGATGTTGAGGAACTTGACGTTGTGGACGAGCTCCTTGGCAACGGCAACGGCAGCAAGGCTCTCGGGGCTGTTGCCAGAGCGGGCAAAGGAAACCACGAGCGTGGGATCCTCGGCGCGCAGGAAGTCACGCGGGGCGCTCACGATGTCGGTCGTGGCGATGGGCTTAAAGTCGTAGAGATCAGTGTTGCCAGCGTGACGCAGGTACGGGGCACAGGTATCGCCAACGTAGTCGGACGTACCGGCACCGGTGAAGACAACGGACAGACGGCCCTCGCCCATAGCGCGAGCCTCGGCCAGGAAGGCCTCGATGGCCTCCTTGTTCTCGCGATAGATGTTGAGCGTATCACGCCAAAGCTCGGGCTGCTGAGCAATCTCGGCCGTGGTGATCTGGGCGCCGAGCTCGGTGAGCTCCTCGACACTCTTCTCGAACATTTCTAATACCTCTCTCTAGAAGTAATCCTCTGACGTGCAATTATACACTTCAGTTGGTTATCTGGTAGTAACCAGTTAAATGCAAAGAATCATCATATGGATACGATGCGAACACTAGTCGCTACGCTGGTGGTAAACCTTGTATTTAAACTGATCGGCACGAGCAACCGAGAGTGTATACTCCACAACCTCGTTTGACTCGTTATACGTAGTCCTGACCAAATCGAGCACAGGCGAGCCCTCGACAATTCCCAAAAGGTGAGCGTCGGTGGGACGGGCTATGCTCGCATAGAACTCCTCTTCGGCCACGCGTATCTTTTGCTGAAAGTCTTGCTCAATCACATCATAAAGCGGCTTACGCTCCAGCAGCGGTCGCTTTAGGGACAGAAACTGACGAACCGGTAGATAGCTGCGTTCGACCATCATGGGCATGTTGTCGGCAGATCGAAGGCGCTTGAGCTTAAAAATGCGATCGCCGATACGCAATCCCATATGCTCGGCCAGATTCTTATCGGCCTCCATCTCGCAAAACTCGAGAATCGTGGTCTCGGGGTCGCGACCCATCGCGCGCATCTGCTCGGTAAAGCTGTAGGACTGCATAAGATTGGTTGCCTTTGCCGAACGGTCGGTCACAAAGGTACCGCGACCGTGCTGCCGAACCACCAATCCTAAACGCTCCAGTTCCTGCAGAGCCAGGCGTACCGTAGTGCGCGAGAGACCATAGCGCTCCGATAGTTCGCGCTCGGAAGGAATCATGTCACCGGCGCGATATTCATGGTCGATCTTTTCGGTCAGAATATCGACCAGCTGATCGTACAGCGGTTGCTTACGCGCTCCGATCGCCATCCTATCCTCCCATTTTCTCAAACTCGGCTACTACCTTGGGTGTTTAGCATTATCTGTCTGCCACACCCAAATCAACAAGAAAACAAAAGCCGCGCGCTCTTTCGAGCACGCGGCTTTTAACATACACATGGCTTAAGGGGTCGGGGTGTGAGCCGCGTAGGGACACACCCCTCAAGCTAGAGCCTTACCAGATGCTCGGCCAGAGACCAAGCGGGCCAGCGCCCAGGATGCCGAGGACGAAGAGCAGCAGAATGCCCTTGGTCGGGGTCCAGCTGTGCTTAGCGAACATGTAGTAAAGCAGCAGCGTAAGCATAAGCGGGACGAGCTTCGGCACGATGGTGTTGAGGGTGTCGGCAACAGAGAAGTTGACCGGATCCTCGGTAACGGTGCCGTAGGTAACGGACTCCATGCCGTTGCCCAGATCGGTGACGCCGCACTCGACAGCGTTGCCGTCGGCATCGGAGGCGGTGAGGGCGTTGCCGTCCTCATCGGTCATGGCGATGGTACCGGCCTCAGCGGTCTCGGTATCGATGCCCTCCATACCGGTGAAGTTCTCGGCCTCCTTCTCGGAGACGATCACGGTAGTAGCGGAGAGGCCACGGGTGGTGCCGTTGGGGATCTGGAGGTTGATCTGGGTGCCACCCATGGTGACGACCAGGCAACCGACGACGAAGACGCCCATGATGGAAGCGGCACGCGTGAAGGCCTGCATGTTGGCAGTCAGAGCGTCAATAGCGCTGGTGCCAAGCTTGTAGGACCAGTTCATGAGCCAGAAGCGCAGAGCGAACTGGACGACATTGAAGATCACCAGGAAGATGATCGGTGCAGCGGCGTTGCCGTTGATGGCCATGTTGGAGGTGATGCCGGCCGTGATAGGCACGAGCGTCAGCCAGAACAGGGCGTCACCGATACCACCGAGCGGGCCCATTGCGGCGACGCGGACGGCGCGGATCGTGGGGATGTCAACCTTGTTCTGCTCGAGCGAAAGCACGATGCCCATAACAAAGGTGACGAGGAACGGGTGGGTGTTGAAGAACTCCAGGTTGTGGCTCATGGAAGCCGCGAGGTCGTTCTTGTTGGTGTGGATCTTCTCCAGACCGGGGATGATGGAGTAGAGCCAGCCAGCGGCCTGCATACGCTCGTAGTTGAACGAGGCCTGCAGGAAGCAGGAGCGCCAAGCCATCTTGTTGAGGGTCTTCTGGTCGAGCTGCGGAGCAGGAGTGAGATCCTCGTAGTGCTCCGGGATCACATACTCATTAGATGCCATCTTCGAAGTCACCTCCGTCAGAAACAGCTGCACCCTTCAGCTCGGTCTGCTGCTGGAAGTCCCAGAAAGCGATGCCGAAGCCGATGAGAGCGAGGATGAGCAGAGCAGGGGTTGCCAGCGAATCGTTGGCAACGGTGATGAGCGCGAGGCCAAAGCCCATGAGGAAGAAGCCCCACATATCGCGGTTCATCATTACCTTGAGCAGGACGGCGAAGCCGACGAAGCGCATCATGCCGCCTGCAGCGGAGAGACCGGTCTGCAGCCAAGTCGGGATGGCGGAAGCGATGGTCTGACCGATGGTAGCGCCAGCGATGAAGAACAGGGTGACGACGACAGCGAAGATCAGGCCGAGCAGAGCCATGGCGAAGTAGTTCAGACGCTCGATACCCTTGGTGTCAGCGTTGTGAGCCATGTTGTCCGCGGAGGACATGAGCGGCGACATAAGCGTGAAGACCAGGGTAACGCCGAGCTGACCAAGCAGAGCGAACGGAATGGCAAGGCCGACTGCCGCGTTGGGCTCGAGGCCCGTAGCGATAGCGAGAATGGCTGCCATGATGCCGCCGATGACGGCGTTAGGCGGCTGAGCGCCTCCGATCGGCATGTTGCCGATCGTCATGAGCTGATAAGTACCACCCACGAGAAGACCGGTGTTGAGGTCGCCAAGGATAAGACCGATGACGGCGCCGGTGACGATGGGCTGATAGAGAGACTCGAGGAAGTTGAACTGGTCGATTGCCGCGACGAACGTGACGATGAAGACCAGAGCGACCTGGATGATCGAGTATTCCATCTTGCTCCTCCTTTCAAAATGTATGTACGCACTTTGGATTTCACGTACAGAATGTCAGGTTTTCATTCCTGACAACGTGGATCATGAGGATTACGAGAAGAGCTTGCTCGTGTCCTCAACAGGCGTGCTCGGAACGCGCCTGATCTCCAACTCCACCCCCAATTCCTGCAGCTCTTTAAACGCAGCGACATCCTCGTCGTTAACTGCGACGGAGGTGGCGACTTGGCGCTTTCCTTCCGACATGTGCATGTTGCCGATGTTTACCTTCTTTATAGGCACACCGCCCTTGACGAGCGTAAGCACGTCTTCCGGTGTTTCGGCCACGATGAAGATCTTCTGGCGCGGGCTCGCCTTGCCAATGACGTCGATGGTCTTCTGCAGAGAGAAGAAACGCGTAGCGACGCCGGCGGGAGCGGCCATCTTCATGAGGTTCTGGCGCATGGTGTTGGTCGCCACGTCGTCGTTGGCGACGAGGATGAGGTTGGAGCCCAGAGTGGAGTTCCACTGGGTGGCAACCTGACCATGAACCAGTCGGTTATCGATGCGGGTAAGAAGAATGTTGGGTTCTGCCATGTTGATCAGCTTCCTTTCGTTATTTGCTGACGACAGTTACTTGATCTCCTGAATCGCGTAACGCGAAACGTCTACGACGGCTCCGGATCGGACTTTGATCTGGACCTTTTCGCCTTCGATGCCTTTTACGGTTCCGTAGATACCGCCGGCGAAAAGAACCTCCTGACCCGGCTTGAGCTCGGTGTGCAGCTCCTTGAAGTACTTCTGCTTCTTCTTCATGTTGATTTGCGACCAGATGGTGTAAATCAAGCCCATGATGACAAGCAGGCCTAAAAGGGCGACCGAGGAGCTCAAGACGCTGGCTCCGAAATCGGCCATTAGATGCCGTCCTCGTCGCCGAAGATATCCTCTTCCTCGGAGCCGGCAACAGAAGCGACCGTCTGGGCGGTGATGCCCGTCTGGCCAACGGTCACTGCCTGCTCGCCAAGCTCGGCGAGCGTGGCATTGCCGCGGAGGAACAGAAGCTCAATAACCATGGGAAGGTTGGTGCCAGTCAGAACCTCGACGTTGTCGACATCCTGGGCAATCATCATCGACTGGTTGAACGGGGTGCCGCCAAGCAGGTCGGTAAAGACGAGCACGCCATCGCACTCCTCGCGCATGGCAGTAATAGCGGCGCGGAGATCCTCACCGTAGGATGCGGCCTGGTCGCCCTCAAAAGGAACGACGGTAAAAGCAGGCTGGTCGCCGGCAACCATAGCGATAGCGCTTGCAAGGCCGGGTGCGAACTGTCCATGACCGGTAAGAATAAAGCCAACCATTCAAATTTCCCTTCCGAAGGTGTGTACGATCTGAGTCCGATGATTTTCGAAAGCCAGCGGGCGCTCGCCCTTAAAGCTTCTTAGAAAGCGTTCTTTGAAGACCAGTGGTTTCTAAACTGGTAGTAACCACGTGACGTGTTGTCACTATATCACCACAGAAGAGGTTGCTTTCGTTGATTCATACAGTAAAACGTTTTTGCACCGCTCACGGTAAAAAATCGACCGTTCACCGCTCGTTAACACTTCTACCTGCGGTTTTGAAACCGTTTGGAAATGCTTTGGCAAAAGATCGGAACTATTTTTGTGTCTGAACAACGCAGGGCGGCTAAAAATAGCGTGTAGAAAAATTGCAGGTCATTGTGAAGATATGTGAATTGGTCTTTTTGACTTAATACCAGTTAGAACCAGTTTTGAGATTATCGGTGAACGGTAGTTTTCGACCGTTCACCGGTTACTTGCAATCGCTTGCAGTTGTTTTCCCAGATGAATTAGGGAAACCCGATGAAGCATTTGCGCGGGCGCGAGGCCTACCCTAGTGGTTTCGGTAACAAAAAGCCCGCTAGAACGTTGTCGTCCTAGCGGGCTTGACCAGGTAAATCGGTTAGCGCGCAGTAGTGCAGGCAAACCTTACGCAAACAGGCCGTAGATGCTGATGTTGGCCTTGGCGTAGAGGCCGTTAGCATACTCGGTCCACTTGGAGCTGGCGCTCGAAGCCTGCGAAGAATACTGCTGGTAAGCAGTGTAATAGGCGGTCATGGCCTGCTTATAGGTAGCGCTATCGGCCGTAAAGGCATCGTCGGCAAAGGCCTTAGCATAGGTGCTGTCGGCGTCCTTCCAGGTGCCCTTTGAGCTATCCCACTCATCGCCGGCAAGGTTGATGATGTAGTCGGCGTAGTCCTTGCTCGCGGTCTCCTCGTTGCCGTCAGCAGGCTCGGTCGGAGCGGTCGGCATGCTTGCGGAGCTATCGCCCACCTTCTTCTTGTAGAGCTTCTGCAGCGTCGCAGACTGGCGGACGATCTGCTTGGCCTGGTCCTTGGAAACACCGTACTGCGTGGCCATGGTCTTGTAGTCGGAGGTGCCGATGGAATCCTCGGCGTACTGCTTCATTTCCTTGGAAGAAACGGTAATGCCCTCGTCCTCGGCAGCGTCCAGCAGAATCTGGTTGCGCACGTAGGACAGGATAACGTCGGCAGACGGAGCGGTGTAGTTGCCGTCGTCGTCCTTGACGGTATCAAGGCTGTACTGGCTCTCGATGGCCTCACGCGCGGTGATGTCGCTCTTCTTGCCGTTGTAGCTATAGCTTGCCACGGTCGAATCGAGCTGGTCCTCGGTCAGGGTCGACGAACCGACGCCCTTGCCGCCAAAACCACCGTTGCCGATAAAGAAGCCGACCACGGCAGCGATCACGACTGCAACCACGAAGGCGGCGATCATCGTCTTCTTGTGCTTGGATGCATAGTCGTCCGCATCGGAGTCATCCTCGTCCTGCTCCTCGGGCATGAGGTTCTCGTCGGCAGCGTCCGCGGCGATCTTTGCCTCCAGGCGAGCGTCTTCCTCCTCGGCGGTCGTGCCAGCGGCGATATGTTCGGCAGACGTGCCGGCGACCAGATCGATCTTCTCGTCCTCGTCACCGTCGGGGCCTTCGCCGCGCTCGATGATCTGGATGCCGTCGATCTCGTCCTTCTCGTCCTTCTTTTGAATCAGACCCATATCAATTACTCCTTGTTAGGAAACATAGTCCCCAATAGAATACGCCCGACGAGGCGCCGGGCGTATTGATTCTTAGGTTATACGCAAACACTTAAGTACTATTTAGGCGTTTGCAGCGTGCATACCTTAGACCAGGTGCGCGATAACGGCATCGGCAAAGGCCTGCGTGCCCACGGCGCCCTCAACGGAGCCGGTCTGGGCACGACGTACGTCACCGGTAACCTGCTCGCCCTCGTCGAGCGTGGCAGATACGGCGGCGCGAATGCGATTGGCAGCATCGTTCTCGCCCAGGTGGTCGAGCATCATCGCAGCAGAGAGGATCTCGGCCGTGGGGTTGGCGATATCCTGGCCAGCGATATCGGGCGCGGAGCCGTGCGTTGCCTCGAAGATGGCGCAGTCGGCACCGATGTTGGAGCCGGGGGCCATGCCTAAGCCGCCCACCAGGCCGGCGCACAGGTCGCTCACGATATCGCCGTACAGGTTGGGCAGCACCAGGACATCGAAGTCATTGGGGTTCTGGACCAGGCCCATGCAGGTGGCGTCGACAATCTTGTCGTTGAACTCGATATCGGGATAGTTGGCGGCCACCTCACGAGCCACGCGCAGGAACAGGCCATCAGTCGCCTTCATGATGTTGGCCTTGTGCACGGCCGTCACCTTTTTGCGGCCGCAGCGGCGGGCGTACTCAAAGGCGTACTCCACAATACGGCGGCTCTTGGCGATAGAGATCGGCTTGATCGAGATGGCGGAATCGGCGGCGAAGGTCTTTTGGCCCGAACGCTCGACGAGCCGCGAGAGCTCCTCGACCTCGGCAGCGCCCTCATCGAACTCGATGCCGGCGTAGAGATCCTCGGTGTTCTCGCGCACGATGACCAGGTCGACGTCGCGGAAACGCGAGCCGTCACCCGGTTGCGACAGACAGGGGCGCACGCAGGCGTACAGGTCGAAGTGTTTGCGCAGGGCCACGTTGACGCTGCGGAAACCCATGCCGACCGGTGTGGTGATGGGGCCCTTGATGGCAACCTTGGTCTGCTCGACCGCATCGAGCACATGTTGGGGCAGCGGCGTGCCGAACTCGTCCATGGCGCCGGCGCCGGCCTCCTGGACATTCCAATTGATCTGGACACCGGTGGCCTCGACCACGCGGCGCATGGCCTGCGCAATCTCGGGACCGATACCGTCACCGGGAATCAGGACTACATCGTGCGCCATAATCTGTTACTCCTCGTCTTCGGCGTCGTCAGATTTTTTAACGCTAGCACGCTTCTTCTTTTTGGAGAGATCCAGGCCAAAACGTTTAACAAGCATTTCGCAAATCTCGCTCGAACGGGCCTTGAGATAGCTGCCCTTGCCGTTCTCGGCGTCGAACTTAAGGCGCAGCGCAAGCTTCTCGGCGACCTCGGCGTCGATCTCGCCCTGGCCAAACTCGTACAGGCAACCGAGCATGTCGCGATACTCGAGGTCGCCGTGGTAGCACTGGATGGCCTCGTCCAGGATCGGCCAAGCCTCGCGCGAACGCTCGACGCTCGTGGCACCCCACACGCACAGCAGGCGGAAGGCGGCATAGCGCAGCGTGGAGGAAATCTCGTCGAACAGCGCGGTCTCGGCGCCCTCAAAGGCGTCCTCCATCTGCTCGGGGCAGGTGGTGGCGAGTGCCGCCAGAGCATCGAGAGCCTCCCAGCGGGTCTGAGCCTCGGGGCGGTCGAGTGCCTCGATCAGCGCGGGCACGCAGGGCACGACGCGCTGCGGATCGCGCTCGGCAAGCAGGTGCAGCACGCGGGCGGCAAACTGGCGGATGCGGCGCGTGGGGCAGCCGAGCTCCTTGACCAGACGGTCGACGGCGTTCTCGTTCTCCTCTGCCAGCTGAAGCTGTGCCAGCTCCTCGTCGGTGAGCTGTTCGTCTTTGTTTTCTGCCATAGTTACCTCTTCTTACTATTTCTTAGCGTGCTTGCCAGCACCCTTGCTGTCATCGGTGACCGAGATGAGCTGTCGGTCGGCAGCGCCATTGCGGCGTGCACGGCGGCGCTCCTCGGCGTCGCCCGCGTCGGCGGCGGCGCGATGGGCCTTGTTGACGTTGAAGACCTCGTCGTGCTTGCGCCACGGACCGACGGACTCGCCAAAGCTCATCTTAAGACCGGCGATAAAGCCGCCGAGCCAGCCGATCGGCGCAAACTGCACCAGCGGGAACAGCGAGAACACCCAAGTCAGCAGGACGACTGCCGCCGCACCCGCAAAATTGGCAATCCAGTAGTCGCGCTTGGTGATGACGCGCTTTTCGCAAGCCCACTGGCCGCACAAAAAGCCGATGTAGATCGCAAAGAGAAAGAGCACCAGCGCAAGCACCACGAACGTCCAGCTCATGGGCGCTACTCCTCGTGATGATGGCCGCAGCAGCACTCGTGACCATCGTCATGGCCGTGACCGCCGCAGCACTCGTGGTCCTCGCCATGGTGGTGGCCGCAACCGCACTCGTGGTCGTCGCCGTGCTCGCCGCAACCGCAGCCGTCCTCGTGGGCACTGTGCTCCTCGGGACGATACTGCGACCAGTCCAGACCGGCAGCGATGGCGTCGGCCTCCTCCTTGTAGAGTACCGTGATGGCCTGGGTACCCAGCTTGGCGCCACCGATGGCATCGAGCATGTCGTAGAGCGTAAATGCCACGTCGGCACCGGGCAGCGCGAGCTCGCGATCGTCGGCGTAAGCGAGCGCCAGGCGCAGGTCCTTAATGAAGTGCTCAACCATAAAGCCGGGCTTGTAGTCGCCGTCGAGCGCCTTGGGGGCCAGGCTCTCCATGGCGCCGGACTTGCCGGTACCGCCCAGGATCATCTGGCGGGTCTTTTCCAGGTCAAGGCCGCTCAGCTCGGCAAATGCCATGGCGTCTGCCATGCCGACCATGCAGGCGCCCAGCGACACCTGGTTGGCGAGCTTGGCAGCCTGGCCCTTGCCGGCGCCGTCGAAGCAGCAGATGTTGGCCGCAAAGGTGGCAAGGATGTCGCGGACCGGCGCAATGTCGTTCTCGGTAGCGCCCACGATAGCCGTGAGCGTACCGGCGATAGCGCCCGACTCGCCGCCGGTGACGGGGCAGTCAAACGCCATGCGACCAGAAACCTGGGCGGCCTCGGCAATGTCACGGGCGAGCTCGGGCGAGCTCGTGGTGAGGTCGATCAAGACCGCGCCCGGCTTGGTGCACGCGAGCAGTCCGTCGCCCGCCAGGTAGAGCTCCTCGACCTCGGAGGGATAGCCCACCATGGTAAAGACGACGTCGGCGTTCGCCGCGGCATCTGCCGGCGTATCGGCCCAGACGGCACCGCGCTCAACGAGCGCTGCAGCCTTGGACTTGGTACGGTTGTTGACCGTGACGGGATAGCCGGCATCCAGGATGTGACCGGCGATGGGGGCACCCATGATTCCGGTGCCGATAAATGCGACGGAGAGCTTATTTGCCATGAAACCTTTCCTTTTGGGTTGGGTGTTGTTACCAGGTTGAATACTCAGCGCCAGCGCTTGAGCTGCGGGGCGCCCGTGGTCGTAGCGCCTGTCTACTCGCCGCGCACACGGCGCGCGATGCGGTCGGAAAGCGAGGCTTTCTCGGCGCGGTTCTTACCCCAAAACGCGCAGGCCACCATGCCGGGGCCCACGTGCGAGCCGATGGTGGGGCCCACGGAGCTGCGAATGATCGTGACGTCGGCGCAGCCCTCCTCCTTGCGGATGGCGGCCTCGAGCCAGTCGCCGTCCTTCTCGGCATCGGCCGTCATGATGGCGATGGGCATGGTGCGATCGGGCACGTAGTTCTCGCGGAACGACTTGAGGATGGACTTGAGCGCCTTCTTGCGGCCGCGGTTGACGCCGATCAGCGACAGCGAACCGGCCAGGTCGTAGGAGAGCTCGGGCTTGACATCGAGCTTTGCCGTGAGCTGCGCCGCCGCGGGCGGAATGCGGCCGCCGGCAGCCAGTGCGTCGAAGCTCTCGAGCGTAAAGTAGCCGTGGACGTAGGTCTTTGCCTCGTTTGCCCAATCGACCAGCTGCTTGGCGGTCAGTCCCGCCGAACGCTGGCGCACGGCCTCGAGCGCCAAGAGCGCGCCGGTCGCGCAGGGTAGAGCGTTGTCGACCACGTAGAGCTCAAAGTTGGGATACTCGGCGCGCACGGCATCTGCCGCCTGGCACGCGGAGTTGTAGCTCGACGACAGCGCCGAGGTAAAGCACAGGTAGACCGTGGGCGTACCCTCTTTGGCGCACTCGGTAAAGAACTCGATATAGCGACCGAGTGACACGGCGGAAGTAGACACGCGAGCGCCGGCGCGCATGCGGTCGTAGAACTCCTTAGGGCTCATGCTCGACCAGATATCGTCCGTGCGCTCCTCGCCATCGATGATAAAGGGGAAGCCCAAGATATCGACATCGAGGTTCGCGGCGACCTCGGGGCTAAAGTCGCAGCAGGTATCGACGACGATGCGGCAGCGGTCAGAATGGCCGGTAGATGCAGCCTTGTCCATCAAAGCGACTCCTTACGTAAAAAAGGCGGCCATCCGCATGGGATGGCCGCCAGCCGTTAACTCATGCAAGTTAACGTATTTTACTCGTCAAGTGTTTCGATACGGGGCTTGATGATGCCATATCCACCATTCTTACGGTGATACACCACATTGATGAGGCCAGTCGTCGCGTTCTCGAACACGTAGAAGTCGTGGCCGAGCAGATCGGTCTGCACCAGCGCCTGCTCCTCAGTCATCGGGGTGACATCGATGACCTTCTCGCGGACGAGCAGGTCATCGTCCTCCTCGGGCAACAGCAGGTCGGCCAGATCCTCGACGCGCTCGACCGGTGCGACATCCGCCGCGCTGGCACCGCCCTGGCGGTTGTCCACGACCTTGGTCTTGAACTTGCGCAGCTGGCGGGTGACCTTATCGGCGGAGAGGTCGATGGCGGCGTACATATCTGCACCGTGCTCGGCAACGCGAATCACCGAACCGCGGATGCGAACCGTAACCTCGACGATTGCCGGGTTGGGGTTCGAGGGGTTCTTCTCATAGCGAAGTACAACGTCGACCGTCATGGGCTCGATATCGAAAACCTTGAGCGCCTCGCCGATCTTCTCATCCACATGCGCACGCAGAGCATCGGTTACCGTCGTCTTGCGTCCAGAAACCTTGATATCCATACGTGGCTCCAATCTGCCTCGGGGACTTACTGTACTGGCTATGTACCCATTGCCGTGCATTTAATCACGCGGATTCCTAAAGACCCGAATAACGATTGCTTGATACCGCATACCGAAGTCTCGCACTTTTCTGTGGCAAAGTGCGCTATAGGAGGGCGACGGCGACTTTGGTTTTGCACCTAAAAAATGTCTTTGACCTGCTGGTTTTACGGAAACGAAAAAGCCGGGCTCCCCTGTTGGGAAAGCCCGGCAATGCGTGTTGAAACCGTGAAGAGGCGTCTCTCGTAGCGCATAGGAGACGCCACCCCTAGCAATAACTAGCTATTGAGCTTGTTAATGTCGTCGTCGGTGATAGCGCCCTCCTGGCTGGACGATTTGCTCTCGGAGGACAAGTCATCGCTGCTGGAATCGGAGGATTCATCGCCGGAGGACATGGCCTCACTGGACTCAGAGTCGCCCGACTGCACGCTAACGCCTGAAACCGTCTTAGTGGTGAGGTCGTAGGGCATCGTGCCATACCAGACAGAGTGGACCGCCTCGAGCGTGCCGTCGGCCGTAATACCGTCGAGGGCATCGCTCACGGCACGGCACAGCTCGTCGTTGGCAGCAAGGCCCGCAACGCCGAGCGTCGAGGGCGTCTCGAGAGCGCCAACGTAAGAGATCTGGCTCATCAGACGTGCAAGGTAACCGCCGGCAGTGGAATCGCAGATCACATAGTCGACCTCGCCGGACTCGAGCGCTTCAAAGCACTCATTAATGTTGGAGAAGGTCTTTTGGTTGGCCGTGACGCTCTGTTTGGCGAGTGCCTCCTGCGATGCCGAGGAAGTCTGAACACCCAAGGTGGCGGTGTTAAGCGTTTCGGTAGAGACGTTCAACGACTTACCGTCGCTGGTCTTTCCGAACACGGCGGCAGCATCATAGAGGCATGTGCCAAGCGTGCTGACGTCGCCATTCGTGGAATTGATATCGCCAATGAAGATGTCGGCCTTTTTATCGCCAAGCGCGGAATCGGCCGAGGACGCATCGACAAAAGCGACCTTGAGGCCCATGCGGCTTGCAAGAGCGCGAGCGGCGTCAACTGCGTAGCCCGTGAGGTTACCATCGGCGCCCTGCATGGCCTGCGGGGCATCGGAAGTGTCGAGGGCGACCGTAAGGGTACCGGGAGTGACCAGGGCATCGTCCGACACCGTAGGGGTGACGGTCTCGCGCTCGATCTGGTCGATCGTTGGCGTCGTGAACGTGGACAGCGGGTTGAATGCGCATCCGCTCAGACCCAATACGGCGATGACCGCCGCGGTCCCAGCGCCCAACCGAGCCGCGTGCATCAAGCTGCCCCTCACCATGTCCACTACCCTGCCTTCTGTGTCGTATACAATCCGTGCGTTGCGCGGAATAACGGGTTGTTCCCACCAGCTGACCTGGTATTTGACCCCACACTTGCGCACCGGGGTGTTTGCTCGGGAAGCCGTAGCCACCTTCACGACTGGCCCGCTCGCCCGCGAGGCGGTATTGCCCCAAAGAAAGTAGAACGGACGGTGCGGCTTACATCTAGGACGCGCCATGATCGCGCCGCGCGCACGCGGTCGCTTACGTGGATCCCTTTGACCGCGTCTGTCTTGGACTAGGGTGGGCATTTCACCCATCCGCAACCACAGCCTGGCAGGAACGTAGCGCATTATAGCTAAGTTCAAGCTAAAGTTTAAGGTTAGGGACGTTATTCGCATCGCGAGTACAGATTTCGCAGGTCAGGACGGGCCGCACGCGCTCTGATTGAGCCCGTCGCTCCCCTATGGAAAGCCCCAACACACCCGTCTTAGGGTGCCGTGGCCAAAAAATGGCAAATATGAGTACTGTTACCAATTTAGTAACAGGTAATTTTGGCCTCTCGGACAGATTTTGCGCTCAGTGCCGCCAACTTGATGCTTAGTTTTTCTACATTTGTTTATTATCTTCTTACTTTACGCCGCCTCCGAGTCCTAAATTCCTTGATTTTGCTGTTACTGATTTAGTGACAGTACTCATATTTGCCATATTTTGGCCAGGGCATATGATTAACCCCCTATTTTCGACGTGAATTAGACCGGCTTAAGCCCAAAACACGCCCGCAGCGTGTTAAGCAACGCCTCTTGTTTCTTCCTGCGGGCATCGGCACGATTCCGGTACCGCTTTCGCATGCGCTGGTGGATGCGCCATGCGAGCGCTTCCATCGCTTCCATGTCGCAGAGCATTTCGTTGTTGACCGTCGCGACCTCGATTCCCATAGTGATCAAGCCCGTGTTGCGTTTTTCATCATGGATACGTCCCCTACGGGAGGAATGGCCCAGCTCACCGTTGTATTCCAGGTCAAACCGGGCTGCTTCCTGATACGCATCGCAAACTGCATGTGGCATCCCCGAGATTGCCTGCGCGCGGTCATCGAACTCGATCTTGTAGTCGGTCCTAAAGGGGCCGCAGGCAAATCCGCCATAGGAAAACGGAAGCGAAAACAGAGCGAGCATGATGCACTCCATGGGCGAGCGCAGGTTTTCCGACAGGTAGGGACACAGGCGCAGCAGCTGTTTGGCCACATTCCCCTTGCATGCCGCAAGGTAACCTGCCAGGCGATCGGGCGTCAGCACCGGCTCGACTTCAAAGTAGCCCACGTCTGCCGGTTGGTCCTTGTCCTTTGCAAGTCTATTCGCAACAGGCGAGGTGTAAGGAGGCAGATACTTCCCGCGATCGCTCAGTGAAATTTTGGCTCCAATTCGCACCAGGTCGGAAAGATAGATATCCTCGGTCGAAGGCGATGACGTACACAGCACGCGGCGCTCCTCCTCGGGCTCAAGGTCCTTCCAGCCGATGTAGCCCATCTGCCGGCGCTCGGCTCGAATCATGCGCAACGCCGAGGCGCCCGTCAGGATCACGGAAGCCGCTAGCTGCTCTTTTGCCGGTTTGTTGCACTGCCTGATTGTTACCGCCACATGAATCACCCCTACCAAACGCGTGCGATAGCGAGGCCATCAACGGCCGCGGCACCGGCGCGCTTGAGTTCCGCCGAAGCCGCTGCCATCGTCGCACCCGTGGTGATAACGTCGTCGATAAGCAGCAGGCGGCGGCCCCGCACGTCCTCAACGGTCTCGTACATGCCTCGGGCGCGTTCACGGCGTTCTTCACGACCGAGTTCACGCTGGTCGCCATGGCCGTATTTAACGAGGGCGTCGAGCAACGGAACACCCGACAGCTCGCAAAATGGGCGCGCGATGGCTTCCATATGATCGAAGCCGCGTCGCCGAAACGCCGCCGCCGTCGCAGGCACAAACACCACTGCATCGGCGCCGGACAACACACCGCCAAAGCGATCGGGTGCCGCGACCTGGGCGTGTAAGGCGGTGTCGTATAGCAGCTCCGCCAGATACGGCGCCAGGCGTCGCTCGCCCGCGTCTTTGTACGCTTTAATGATCCGCGGCAGCGGATGCGTGTAAACAGCACATGCCAGGCACCGGTCGAGCGCTTCGGCCATCGCCAAGGACGTACCCTCGACCGAGCACTCGGTGCACAGCAAGTCTCCAAACGGGGCGCCGCATCGAGTGCAGCTATGCCGCGGGTCGATGAGCGCAAGCGCCGCCAAGCAGTCTTGGCAAATAAGCGCGCCGGAGCGCTCGCAGCCGGCGCATCGCGTGGGCGACAACGCCTCAAGCGCCTCGTGCGCTGCCTGCTCGGCAAACGGTAGCAATTCGTCCGCAAACGGTAGGATGCCGGCACCTTGCAGGCATCCCAACACATCCAAATGTCTCTTCACGACACAACCCTCCCTACGCTCGGTCGCAGGGAGGGTTGTTGATTCAGCGCTATGATACCCCGATGCGCTCGGGGCAAGGCGGGCTAAATCCGCTCGCGGACGTTATTCGCCGGCGGGCGGTTGCGGTGCGGACGAGTTTTGGGTCGAGCCCTCGCCACCGTCTTGACGCGGCTTGCGGGAACGACGACGGCGACGGCGCTTCTGGCCCTGGTCGGCCGAACCCTCGCCACCACGATCTTCGCGCGACTCGCGTTCGTCGCGAGCAGCGCCGCGCGCGGCCTTGGCAGCCGCCCCTCCGCCATCTCCGGGGCGACGACGCGTGACCTTGACCTCGCCATCCGAGACCTGATCGGCCACGGAGGGCACCGAGGGCTTTTGCTGCGTGCCCGAGGAATGGCGACGACGCGGACGCGAGGCGTGCTCGTCATCGTTGCGCTGCTTGCCACCCTTGTCGGCAGGCGCAACGGAACCCGAACCACCCTTGGGGGCGGCACCGGCTTCGCGAGCAGCTGCGGCGCGGAAGGCGTCCTCGCGCTCCTCGCTCGACAAATGGCGGCGGCGACGGCGCGTGGGATTCATGCCACCGCCGCGATTTTGCTGCTGAGGCTGCTGAGCTTCGCGCTCGCGGGGGGAATTCTTGCCTGCGGGAGCGGCCTCGCCGGCATCGCCCGAACCCGAGCGCTTGCGGCGGCGACGTCCACCGGCAGCCTCCTCAGCCTCGGGTGCCTCGGCCTTGCCGCGACCCTTACCGCGGCCGCGACCCTCGCCCTGGCTCTGACCGGCACGGGTATCGGCGTCCGCATCGCGACGGCGGCGCTTGGGCATCGACGTGCCGGCCAGACGGTCGGCGCTCGACAGGCCATCGCCCACGTCGACGCCGTTCTCGCGGTCGAGCTCCATAAGCGCCAGGCGCATCTCGGGCGACTCGATGCGCTCGAGCACATCGCGCGTCACGCAGTCGGGGCGGCAGCTGCAGCCCTGCTCGGCGGCCTTCTTTTTGCAGCCCTCAGAGCAGGTCATGTCGGCTAGGTTGACCTTAAAGACTTTGCCGTTCTCCAGGCGCAACACCAGCTGCTCACGCGGCGTGTCATATTCCTGGATGCGCGCCTTGCCAAGTGGCGTATCGATAAGCGTCTTCTTTTTGGGTGCGCGGCTCTTAAAGTCCTTGTACGCCTCGAACTCGTAGCGCAGGCAGCACATCAGGCGGCCGCAGACGCCGCTAATCTTGGACGAGTTGAGCGGCAGGTCCTGCTCTTTTGCCATGCGGATCGAAACCGGCTCAAACTGTCCGCCAAAGCGCGTGCAGCAGAGCTCCTGGCCGCACTGGGCATAGCCGCCCACCAGGCGGGTCTCGTCACGCACGCCAATCTGGCGCATGTCGACGCGAATGTGCAGCGTCGAGGACAGGTCCTTGACGAGCTGACGGAAATCGACGCGCTCCTCGGCAGCAAAGTAGAACACAGCCTTCTCGCCGCCAAACAGGTACTCGACGCCGACCGGCTTCATCTCGAGGTCGAGTTCCTTGACCAGACGGCGGAAATCGACCATCGCCTCGTCGCCCTGGATGGCCAGGTCGTCGGCAAGCTGCAGGTCGATGTCGCTCGCCACGCGCAACACGGGCTTGAGCGGCTGACCGATTTCGTCGAGCGGCACCTCGAAGGGATCGGCCGTGACCAGGCCGATCTCGGTTCCGCGCTCGGTAGAACAAATGGCATAATCGGCCTCGAGGATATCCAGATCCTGTGGGTCGAACCACAGGTCGCGCGAGGCGTAGGTAAACTTAACGGGTACGACTAACGGCATTTCAGTGCCTTCCTGATATCGAACAGCATGACCTCAATGGCCAGCTGGGGAGTAACGTTTCTGGCGATGTTGCGCTCAGCGGTGGTGACCGCCTCGAGCGCCCGGGTGGCACCCGCAACATTGGTCGCGGCGGCAAGCCGCCCGATCGTGTCGCGCACGTCCTCGTTCACAACGTCTGCCGCCTCATCCTGAAGCGTCAGCAGCACGTCGCGCATGAGCGTCCGCGCACTCGCCAGCGCTTCCATGATACCCGAACGCTCGCGCGCGTTGAGTTCGCGCTTGTTGCGGTCCTCAAGCTGCTTCAATGCTCCACGCGACAGGTAATCGGCGTTTTGCTCGAGCACCTTTTCCTGCGTGGACTTGACCTCGGCGAGCGGCGCCTTGACGGCGACGATGAGCGACTTGGCGCGACTGAGCACATCGGCCTCGTCGGCAGCGATGAGCGAATCGATGGCGCGGACCATCTGGCGGCGGGCGTCCTGGCGCTCGGCGCTCTTAAGGAACTCGATGCCGCGCGTGGGGCTTCCCGCCACGGCAACGGCCATGCGACAACGCACGATATCCTGACCAGTGACGCGGCTCACGGCTTGCGCGGCGGCGACGGGCGATACCAGCCGAAACGGCACACATTGGCAGCGGCTCACAATGGTGGGCAGCATCACGTCGGCCGAGGTGCCCAGCAGGATGAACATGACACCCTCGGGCGGCTCCTCGATCGTTTTGAGTAGCGCGTTGGCGGTGTTGGCGCGCAGCTGCTCGGCACGGTCGATGATGTAGACCTTTGCCTTGGCGCGGATGGGCGCCAGGGGCACGTCGTCGAGCAGCTCGCGGGTCTGCGCGATGAGGTAGCCCGTAGCACTTTCGGGCGTGTAATAGTGCACGTCGGGATGCGTATGGCGCGCGACGCGCACGCAGCTGTCGCACGAGCCGCAGCCGTCCTGCTCGCACAGGAATGCCTGGGCAAGCGCCCATGCGGCATCGAGCTTGCCGGCGCCGGGGGCGCCCAAAAACAGGTAGGCGTGCGATGCACGGCCGCTTGCGATGGCGTTGGCCAAAAAGTCGCGCACGCGTTCCTGGGTGTCGAGCTTGGCCAGCAGGCTTGTCTGCGCGGGGGCCATGTTACTCGTCCTCCTGGGCAAGCGCGGCGGCGACGGCGTCTTGCGGAATGTCGAGACCGTACGCGCGAACCAGCTCGACCGTCTGCGCGAAGACGTCTGCAATCGACGCAGTGGCGTCGATGAGCTTTACGCGGGCGGGTTCCTCGGCAGCAATGGCGCAAAATCCCTGATAGACGCGCTCCTGGAAGGCCATGCCCTTAGCCTCCATGCGATCGGCCGCACCGCGGGCCGCCATGCGCAGCGCCGCCTGCTCGGGCGTGATGTGATAGACGAGCGTGAGCGCCGGATGCGTACCGGCGACAGCCAGGTTGTTGGCATCGCGTACCATCTGACGATCGAGGCCATCGGCAAACGCCTGATAGCAGGTCGTGGAATCGTAGAAACGGTCGCACAGGACCACCTTGCCGGCAGCGAGGGCGGGCGTGATGACCTCGTTCACCAGCTGGGCGCGTGCGGCCTCGTAGAGCAGCAGCTCGCAGGTGTCGCCCATCGCCGTATTGGCGGGGTCGAGCAGCAGGGCGCGGATCTTTTCGCTGATGGCGGTGCCGCCCGGCTCGCGCAGAGTTACGACCTGATAGCCAGCGAGGTCGAGCGCGCGGGCCAGCAGGCGCGCCTGCGTGGACTTGCCGGCGCCGTCGACGCCCTCGAGCGTGATAAAGCTATGTTGAGCGGGCTCAAAAGCCATGGGCGCAGCCCCTTCCTACAAGGCGCG